>CAJFVY010000020.1 GCA_904420615.1 uncultured Bacilli bacterium
CCAAGACTTTTCCTTGGTTGTTATTAATAATTCACTCAAAAGTTGCAGTTAATCGTTCAAAGTTGCATTTACCTTTTCAATTGACCCTTTCTATATCTTTTTTATAAAATTCAATTAGTTATCCTTTATATTCTCCCCCATTAACATGAATTACTTGTCCAGTTGTATAAGTTGCATCATCGCATGCTAAATAAACATAAATAGCTGCTATTTCATAAGGTTGTCCTGCTCTTCTCATTGGGCTAGTAGAACCAAAGGATGGAATCTCATTAGCAGGCCAACTGGCTGGTTGTAATGGTGTCCAAAAACTACCCGGGGCAACAGCATTAACTCTAATGTTCTTATCTACTAAATTAGTAGCAAGACTTCTAGTAAAACCTACTATTGCTCCTTTGGATGATACATAATCAATTAAATCTCCCTCTCCTTTAAAAGTAGTAATAGAAGTAGTATTAATAATACTAGCACCACTTTTTAAGTACGGTAATACTGCTTTTGTTAAATAAAACATAGAATAAATATTAGATTGCATCGTATAATCAAATTGTTCATTGCTAATTTCTAATAAAGATTTAGCAGGATATTGTACTCCAGCGTTATTTACTAAAATATCAATCTTACCATAACAATTTAGAGTTTCATTAACAATAAAGTTAGAAAAGTCAGGATCTTTTAGATCACCATGTAGTAATTTAACTTGTCCACCTAATGATTCAATATAAAGTTTCGTATCATTCGCATCTTTATGTTCGTTATAATATACTAGAACTAGCTTAGCTCCTTCTTTAGCATAATATACTGCTACGGCTCTTCCAATTCCAGAGTCTCCTCCTGTAATAATAGCAACCTTATCTTTTAATTTGCCGCTACCTCTATAGTTAGAATTATCAAAAACAGGTCTTGGTTTCATTACATATTCCATTCCTGGTTGTACATCCTGATGTTGTGGTGGAAAATAAACAGGAAAAGTATAACAAGATTGTGAAGTAGTATATGGTTTTAATGTATTAAATTTATTATTCATATAAAATAAACACCCATTAAATTATATTAATCCAGAAAATGTTGTATACCAAAATTATGCTACCATATTAACTGCATAAAGCTTAATTCATAGATATCTCGAAAAGAAAAAGCATAGATTTATGTGACAAATTGTCAAGCCTATACTTTTTTATTCACTAATATCAATTAATTCATATTCTCTATTACCTACTCCAAGATCATAAGCTGCTTCTACAGTATGAACACCGTGAAGGGATTCAATTCTAGCAATTAATTTATCTTTACCTGGATCGGTAGAATTATAAACTAAATCAAGGCAAGCTTGATCTAATGCTACAGGATCAGTAGAAGCTAAAATACCAATATCTTGCATACATGGAGCAGAAGCATTACCATCGCAATCACAATCAACAGAAATATTTTTCATAATATTAATATAAACTGCATTTCCATGAAAGTAATTTACAACAGAACTAGCAGCATCTGCCATAGCTTCTAGGAACTTATCTTGTTCTGGTAAGTTACTAAACAATTCTTTTTGATCATTAGTAATACCTGCAGTATGGATTAAAGTCTTACCAGCAGATGATGCACAACCAATAGAAAGTTGTTTTAAAGCTCCTCCATAGCCACCCATAGCATGTCCTTTAAAATGTGATAAAACAAGTAATGAATCATACTTAGCTAGATCTTTTCCTACATAATTTTTCTTTAATATTTTCCCATTTGGAATATCAAGTTCCATATCTGGTCCTTCAGCATCTAGTAGATCAAATGGAAAATATTTTTCCCACTCATGTTCTTTTATTAATTCACGATGCTTAGCAGTGGAGTTTCTGGCTCCTTCATAAGCAGTATTACATTCTACTACTGTTCCATTCACATAATTTACCATATCTTTTACAAATTCTGGTCTTAAATAATTTTGATTTCCTTTTTCACCAGAATGCATTTTAACAGCTACTTTTCCAGTTAATTTTTTACCTACTGTTTCATAAGCTTTTATAATATTTTGAGGTGTAATATCTTTAATAAAATAAACTTTTGCTTTTTCCATAATTAATTCTCCTTTCACATATATTATATAACTATATACAAATTATTTTTGATTTTTTAAAATACCATAAGCCATGCCTATATTAGTGGGAACAATGTATTTAGCATTTATTGCTTCTGCCACAACTAACACAAAAGCACACATTGCCCTTGTAGCATACCACCAATCATGATCCTCTGTTCTACTTCTAATTTCATCTAATGATATTTCTTTATAATAACGTTTCATTTTGATGCTAGTATAGATATTGGGACACAACTCCTTTCACAAGTGATATTTATTATATCACGTTGTGTAAAATTTTATGTCCGTTCCAATATCTATACTAGCATCAGTTATCTACAACTTTTATATGAAATGATTATTGTAAAATTCATTACTAAATCTATTATCTAATTTCAGAAATTCTTTTAGAAACTATTTTAGTATAAATATAATTATAAATCATTTCTACTATTTCCCTATATAAGTACAATATGGATTATGAATAAATGAACATATTGTTCTAAATGTTTTTGATATACCAGAATGTAATGTCGGATTAGTGTTTGTTTCTTTGGATTCGATTTATAAGTAATGTTGTCTTATTGTTATAATTGGAAAAAATAACAAAAAAACAAATTAAAAATATAATTATATTTGGAGTATATAATTTATACAAAACAAATGACATTATAATTGAAGGCAAAATAAGTATGAATGAAGTTTATATCCATTTTTTAAATGTTCCTTAAAAGATAAATTATTTTTGCTTACATCTATATGTACTACCGCTTGAATTGCATGTATCATATCCCATTATGTATCACGAATGTGGAAGCTAATATATATTTCATACCAAAAGAATATGAATTGATATGACCAATAAAATAAATTATAAACATTGAAATATTTTCAAGTTTATCTTCTGGATTAAAGATTATTTGATCATAGTTAATTTTGTCGCATAAAAAACAACATCACTATCATATCCATTTGGCACTACAATATTTTTATTATGTTTTAGAAAAAATTTACTTCCAACATCCAATTGTCATTTTTCAAAATCTGTTAAAACTCCATCTATGTCTATTCCTATTTTCATAAAACTTCACATATCATCTAATTACGATATTTTTCCAACAATCATTAGATGCTCATTTCTGTTTTTTTGAAATTAATATATTTAAAATAACACTTATTTTAAATATTTACTACCATAATAATAACATAAAGTTTTTCTCAATTATATAATGAAAAATATTCAATCCCTAGGTATTTTGACAAAAGTATCAAAATTACCAATGGATATTTACATGCAAGATAAAAATCAGTCATGTTTCAGACTGAAAGTATATTATAAATTCGAATAGTTCGAACAGACTTCCCAATGGTGCCGACTAAAGGACTTGAACCTTCGACCTACTCATTACGAATGAGTTGCTCTACCAACTGAGCTAAATCGGCAAAAAACTTTACTATAAGTGTAGCAAAGTTTTTTTATTTTTTCAATATTATTCTGTTCTAAGAGCCACAACAGGATCTTTTTTACTTGCCATCTTAGCTGGAATAAAGCCACTTAAAACTGTTAAGAATACACTAATAGCCAATAATAAAATAGCATGAACTGGATTTAGTTTAGCAACTCCTGCTAAACCAGACATATTTTCAATAATCATATTAACTGGAAAAGTCAATAAGTATGCAATAATTAAACCTAAAGCACCACTACAAAAACCAATAATCATAGTTTCAGCATTAAATACTCTAGTAATATCTTTCCCTCTTGCTCCCAAGGCTCTTAAAATACCAATTTCTTTTGTTCTCTCTAAAACAGAAATATAAGTAATAATTGCTATCATAATACTTGATACTACTAATGATATAGATGAAAAAGCAATTAGAACAATCGTAATAGCATCCATAATACTACCTGATAAACTACTCATAATAGCCGCTACATCTGTATAAAGAACCTGATCGTTTTCTTCTTTTCCTTCATTATATTCATCTAGATACGTAGTAATTTCATCCTTAGCATCAAAGTCTTGTGGATACAGATAAATAGCAACTGGTACACTATCAGCTCCTAAATAAGCTAACATAGTATCTTTTGTATTTTCTTCATCAAAACTTGCCCCTGTCATTACATTATAATCTGTATTTTCTTGAGCTTTTACAACATCCGATTCTTTATTTTTATCTATTACTTGGTTTACTAATGCTTCTGTATAATATACCCCACTACCATTTGCAAAAGACTCCTTATCTTCTTTTACTCTGATAATAGCTTGTATTTTAACTGTATCACTATTAGAGTTATTATATAAAAACTCATAATCAGTAGAAGGTATAAAATAATTTCCTATATTTTGATAATAATCATTATTTGTAACAACTTTATACTCTTTATTTAAAATATCTTCAAATATAATATCTTCGTCTGTCTTAAATCCTAAATTTTCTAAAATAGTTTGATCAATACTGTTTGTAGAATTAATTTCTAAAATTAATCCTGGGGAACTAGTATCAATGGTACCAGCTAAAACATCATAAGTATTTTCCATCATATCAGCTTTATCACTAGTCTTAGTAGGATAAACACTCCACATATCAGATACTCCAGAACCAGTACTAACTTTTTGATAAGAAGCCTCATCATTTTGAGTAATAATATTTAAGGCTGTAGCTCGTTGATAAGAAATACCACTTAGTTGACTCTTATCTATCTTGTCAATATATTCCATATATTCTTTAGTAATTACATTTTTATGAACCATAGTATCCATTGCTGACTCAATTGGTTTTACTACTTTATCATCAATAAATTTTTCTTGATCATTATTATTAACCATTTCTTGTATTGTTTCTTCATCCATACTAACTGCTTGTGTACTAATAGTAATAGGCATTTGAGCTAAGGTATCTTTTTCAAAACGATCTATTTCAACTTGAAAACCGTTAGATAAAGCTAAAATTAAAGCAATTCCAATGATACCAATAGATGCTGCAAAAGATGTTAGAAAGGTTCTTCCTTTTTTAGTTTTAATATTATTGAAAGATAAATGTAATGCTGATAAATAACTTAATACAGTTTTTTTAATGTGAATCTTTCTATCATCACTTTTTTTCTTTTCATTAGCATTACTATCACTTATAATTTCTCCATCTTTAAACTCAATAATTCTATTGGCATATGTCTTTGCTAAATCAGAATTATGTGTTACCATGATCACAAGCTTTTCTTTTGATATTTCTTTAATCAAATTCATGATTTGAAGACTTGTAGTAGAATCTAGTGCCCCAGTTGGCTCATCTGCTAAAATAATTTCAGGATCATTCACAAGAGCTCTTGCTATTGCTACTCTTTGCATTTGACCTCCTGATAGCTGATTTGGCTTCTTATAAGCATGTTGTTTCAAACCAACTCGATCTAAAGCTTCTAAAGCTTTTTGTTTACGATCTTTCCGATTATAACCACTTAAGGTTAAAGCCATTTCTACATTTTCTAAAACACTAATATGACTAATTAAATTATAGGACTGAAAAATAAACCCAATACAATTATTTCTATAAGCGTCCCATTCTGTAGCCTTAAACTTTTTAGTACTCTTATTATTAATAATTAAGTCACCACTATCATATCGATCAAGACCACCAATAATATTTAATAAAGTTGTTTTACCGGATCCAGAAGGACCTAAGATAGCTACAAATTCATTGTTATTAAACTCTAAGCTTACCCCTTTTAAGGCATGCTGAACAAAGTCACCTGTTTTATAACTTTTCTTAATATTTTTAAGTTTTAACATGAAAACTCCTTTCTTTTTATATTGAATACTTATTAACTAATGCTACCATTATAAGCATATTCTTCCATAATACTATTATATCTTCCAAATAATAAAACATGACCTATTTTTTTATAATTATTATTTTTTATTTGCTTTTTTCTTACGTTTATGTAAATAAAAATAAGCAATACCAGCAATTAATAAAATAGCAAGTACTATTACAATAATATGAGAGTATTGATCCATTACATCAACAATTTTAGTCCAATTTTCACCCATAGCACTACCAAGTAGTACTAAAACCGTATTCCAAATAGCACTACCAATTGTAGTATAGACTAAAAATTTTACCATAGGCATTTCACTCATACCTGCTGGAATAGATATTAAACTACGGACTACGGGAATAAAGCGGCAAAAGAAAACAGTCTTATTACCTTTCGTATCAAACCAATGATCTGCTTTTTCAATATCTGCTGGCTTTAATCGTAATATTTTACCAATTTTACCAGAAACAATCCTACTTAAACGTTCTTTATTTAGAATTTTACCAATAAAGTACAAAATAATTGCACCTGCTACTGATCCTAACGTTGCAAATAAAATAACAAGTGGTATATTCATTTCAGTATAAGTTGTCATGAATCCACCAAATGCTAAAATAACTTCAGATGGAATCGGTGGAAAAATATTTTCAATTGCTATTAATAAAAAGACTCCAAAATAACCAAATTGATTCATTAAATCAATAATTATCTGGTCCATCAAATCACCTCTTTATAAGTATAACAAACTTAATATAAAAAAACTACCATATTTTAGTATTATATTAGCATATCTTTTGTCAATAATACTTTTATAATTTATTTTATGATTATAGACTAACATCTAATGAATAAATAAACTTACAAATTAAAAACTAAAATATTTATTATTTAAAATATAGTAATACATTCAACAGAGAATTACTATTTTCTTGTTCTCTTATAGAATAAATGTTAAAATAAATTACTGAATAGATATTAAATTTCTTATAAATTTAAATTTAACAAATAATATAATTAATTAAATTTAAAATGTTGACACTCCCCTTAAGGGTAATGATATATTGATAGTGAAAGGAGAAAATATGTATAGAATAGGGGAATTTTCATATCTTTGTGAATGTACAATTAAAACATTAAGACACTATGATAAGATAGGTGTTTTAACACCAGAAAAAGTAGATGACTTTACTGGCTATAGATACTATAGCGACAAACAATTAAACACTTATCATAATATCAAGATGTTACAAGAAGCCGGTTTTACTTTAAAAGAAATAAAAAATATTTTTGACAATTCAAAAGATAATACTATATTAGAAGAAATAAATAAATTGACGGAAAATTATAAAGAAAAAATGGCAAAACTTCAAGAAATTAGAAATAAATTAGGGGGAAATATTCATATGGAATTAATTAAAAATCCAAAATTTGTTATGCTTGGTGAGTATAAAGAATTAAAAACAAGAAATGATTTTAAGAAAGAACTTGAAGTAATTGATAAGAAAGCAGATAGTAAAATGTTTTCTATTTTACCTAGCGTTCTGATTAGTTTTGAAGTAGGATTCAAAGAAGATGATATTACCTGTTTTATCGGAAGAGTTTTAAATGATGATTTAAAAATCAATTACAATTTTATTAAAACAATGGAATCTAAGGGGTTAGACACAATAACTTATAATAAATCAGAATCCATGTTATATACAAGCAGTGATAATACAAGAGAATCTTATAAAGAAATGATTAAATATGCTAATAAAAATAATATTCAAATACGGGGAGAATTTATAGAAATATCTAATGGCACTAAGACCGATATATACATAGAAGCATATGATCTGACTAAAGATAATAAATCTGCTAAATTACATATGAAAGAATTGAAAGAAAAATTTAAGTTCACTGAACCTATATATGATCCTAAATATATTGGTAAATGGATATTACAAGGACAAATAGTAGAACCTCTAAAAATATTTAATCCAAAAAAAGAACACTTCATGCCTGATACCAAGTTTAAAGAATTAGTATTAAATGCGGATGGAACTACAAACTATAATAATATCACTTGGAGAGATGGTTATTTACTAATAGAAAAAAACAATATAATAATTGATAACCCTCTATATCAAGAAACATCTAAAGACAATACTAGATACTTAGGAATTTTAATGAATGATGAAAATATAAATGCTAGACCTCATCTATATTATTATAAAGAAAAAAATAACAATTTATAATGATTTATAAAATTTTTCCTAAAATATTAAGAAATGTAGTAAAAGAAATGTGCCAACATAAAATATGTTGACACTTTTATTAATATAATAGAATTTTTTCATTTGATTGTCACTGTATAAATTTATTATTAACTATTATAAACATTATATTAAGACTTATAAAAAGAAAATTATTATTTCTGATTGAAAAAAATACTTAATTTATTAGATTTTTAAATACTGTAGGTTTATCAAACAAATTAAAACAATAAATGGTATCTTTTATGTTTCTTGTTTTATTGAAAAATAAGTGTTAAAATAGGTTAATGAAAAATGTCTAGTACTATCCATTATTATTTAAAATTATGACCGAGATTCGTATTTATTTGTTTTTAACACAAAACAGTATTAGAAGTTACCAAAGGATACGAATTTTCTGATCATCTATGATCATTGTAAGGAGGAATCATATGTTCAAACTTGTATCAAAATTTAAGCCTAGTGGTGATCAACCTGAAGCTATAAAAAAATTAGTTGAAGGGATTAAAGAAGGAAAAAAAGAACAAGTATTATTAGGAGCTACTGGTACTGGTAAAACATTTACGATGGCTAACGTTATTAAAGAAGTGGATAAACCCACTTTAATTTTGGCTCATAATAAAACTCTAGCAGGACAACTTTATAGTGAAATGAAAGAATTATTTCCAGAAAATAATGTAGAATACTTTGTTTCTTATTATGATTATTATCAACCAGAAGCATATGTTCCTAGTACTGATACTTATATTGAAAAGGATTCTTCTATTAATGATGAAATAGATGAGTTAAGACATGCAGCTACTTCTGCTCTTTTATCATCTAAAAATACCATTGTAGTAGCTAGTGTTTCTTGTATTTATGGTATTGGTGAAGTAGAAGAGTATAAAAATAAAATGTTAACTTTAAGAGTTGGTGATGATATAGAAAGAAATACAGTTTTAGCTAAACTAGTAGAAATGCAATATGACCGTAATGATCTTGATTTTCATCGTGGTACTTTTAGAGTTCGAGGTGATGTATTAGAAATCATTCCTACTAATCAAAATCAAACAGGATATCGTATTGAGTTTTTTGGTAGTGAAATAGATCGTATTAGTGAAATAGACGTTTTAACAGGCAGTATTATAAGTAATAAAAAAAATATCAGCATATTTCCTGCTAGTCACTTTGTTATCAGTGATGAAAAACTACATTTAGCTATCAATCGTATTAAAGAAGAATTAAAAAATCGTTTAGAAGAGCTAAGAAGTGAAAATAAATTATTAGCTGCAGAAAGGTTAGAACAACGTACTAATTATGATATTGAAATGCTAGAAGAGACTGGATTCTGTCATGGTATTGAAAACTATTCGGCTCCAATGGCTGGAAGAAAACCTGGAGAAACTCCTACTACCTTAATGGATTTTTTTGGAGATGATTATTTATTAATTGTAGATGAATCTCATGTTACTTTACCCCAAGTAAGAGGAATGTATAATGGTGACCGAGCAAGAAAAATGAACCTAGTAGAATATGGTTTTAGATTACCTAGTGCTCTTGATAATAGACCATTAAAATTTGATGAATTTGAAAAGAAAATTCATCAAGTAATTTATGTTTCTGCAACACCTGGTGATTATGAATTAGAGAAAACTCATGGAGAATATGTAGAACAAATTATTAGACCAACAGGACTTTTAGATCCTACAATTGAGGTTAGAAAAACCGAAGGACAGATCGATGATTTAATTGGTGAAATAAGAGATAGAATAGAGAAAAATGAACGTGTTTTAATTACAACTTTAACTATTAGAATGAGTGAAGAATTAACAAATTATTTAAAAGATCTAGATATTAAAGTAGCTTATTTACACACCGAAATAAAGACATTAGAAAGATTACAAATTATTCATGACTTAAGAACTGGTAAGTATGATGTTGTAGTAGGTATTAACTTATTACGAGAAGGAATTGATATTCCAGAAGTATCTTTAATTGCTATTCTGGATGCTGATAAAGAAGGATTCTTGCGAAGTGAGAGAAGTCTTATTCAAACGATTGGTAGATGTGCTAGAAATGCAAATGGTCATGTTATTATGTATGGTGATACTATTACAGATAGTATGAAGCATGCTATTGATGAAACAATGAGACGTAGAAAAATTCAAGAAGAATATAACAAGGAACATCATATTATTCCACAAACTATAAAGAAAGAAATCCGTGAAGTCATTAGTAATATTGATACATCAAGCAAAAAGACAACGAAAAAGAAATTATCTAAGCAAGAAAAACTAGCTGAAATAGAAAGAATTGAAACAGAAATGAGAAATGCTGCTAAAGAATTAGATTTTGAACGAGCTATGGAATTAAGAGATATTCTGTTTGAATTAAAAAGTGAATAAATAGGTGTCAGTAATGAAATCAAAGAAATTTCATCGTATTTATATTGAAATCACTAATATCTGTAATTTAAATTGTTCTTTCTGTGTAAAAAGTAAACGAGTAAAAAGAAGTTTAAATATAGAAGAATTTAAACATATCATAGAAGAAGTTAAAGACTATACTAATACTATCTATCTTCATGTAACAGGAGAACCTCTATTACATCCTAACCTAGATGAATTCCTTACAATTTGTGATCAAAACCAATTAAGTGTTATTCTAACTACAAATGGTACAAATCTATCTAAAGTAATACCAATTTTTAAACATCAATGTATCAAGAAATTACATATATCTATTCATGCTGAGTATAAATCCGTTAATGCTTATCAAAATATATTAGAAGCTATAGATCATGTTCCTAGCTCTTTGATTGTTATCTATCGTTTATGGAATTGTAAAGAAAATGAACTGGATGCTTTTTCCACAAACATTGTTGAAAAAATATTTACGCATTATAAAATATCCCCAACTTTGTGGAAAGAATTAATAACTAAAACTAATATCAAGTTAAAAGAAAACCACTATATTGATAAAAAAAATCAATTTGAGTGGCCAAAATTAAGTAATTATAAAAGTGATGGTTTTTGCCAAGGATTAAAAAGTCATATAGCTATTTTATCAGATGGTACTGTTGTTCCTTGTTGTTTAGATGCAGATGGTATCATTAATCTAGGTAATATATTTAAAAGCTCGTTAACAGATATTTTAAATAGTAGTAAGGCTATTAATATCAAGAATGAATTTCAAAATAACAAAGCTGTGGAAAAGTTATGTCAAAGCTGTCAATATAAAAATCGTTTTAATCAAAATTAAAGTAATAAAAATGTATCTCAAGCACAAAAAAAGTATTTATTCAATATTGAATAGATATGTTTTTCTTAATATTTTACTATATTATAGCACTTGACAAAACGGAGTCAAGTTTATTTTATGTTTATTTCGTGTCATATAATGTTTATTTCATGTCAGATGAAAATTTTGTGATTATTCTTTATTTTTTAGTATGTTTTCTTGGACATTCTTACTTGTTTCTACTTTAAGCACTAACTGGTACAACAATTTCACTAATTACTTTAATAGCATTTATTGTATCTTCAAACTCTGTATCTTTTGCATATTCATAGTTATTTTGATAACTATTCCATAATGTTTTTAGTCTTGAATCATCACTAATTAATTCTATATATTTATTAGCATTATCA
>CAJFVY010000021.1 GCA_904420615.1 uncultured Bacilli bacterium
GTGTTACTATATTTACACAAACATCATATGAAACAGTATAATTATGAAGACATATATGTGTTATATTTCTTACGTATTCTTGGTTACTCACTATGTAGTCATAATATTGGTAATGGAAGCAATTAACCGCTTTTCATCAGCATTCTTTTCATAAAGAACTCTTCCACTATTCAAATCCATCACAATAGATGACTTTGCTGTATCATTTAAAGCATAAATATCTTTTGGCATTAACACAATAAGAAAAAGACTTAAACAAATTACTACTTTTTTCAAGACAATCACCTATAAAAAACTATGTGAAAAACATAGAATTATTCCACTTCTCTGTTAGTTTTATTTTATTTAGATTTTTAATCGAATAGTGATCGAAACAAATATAAAAAAATCAATAAACTTCATATTTTTCATTTGCAAAAATCCGTCAAAAAATAAGTTTTGCAAATACACTTGCAAAACTTTACTTTAAAAATTATTTGTGTTATACTAAGACTGAGGTGAAATAAATGATAATAAGAGAAATGTATTTAAATCGTTTAATCGAAGCAAAAGACACTGATCTAATTAAGGTTGTAACTGGTGTGAGACGTAGTGGAAAATCTACCCTATTATTAATGTTTAAAGATTATCTAACAAAGAATGGAATACAAAGTGATTCTATTATTTATATGAATTTCGAATCTGCCATGTACGATAATATCAAGGACTATAAAGATTTATATGAATACATTAAAGGAAAAATAAATAATAAAAAAACATATTTATTACTTGATGAAGTGCAAAATGTAGATAAGTGGGAAAAAGCAGTCAATTCGTTACATGTTGATTTTGATATAGATATCTATATCACTGGCTCTAATGCTTATCTTTTATCATCTGAGTTATCAACTTTATTATCAGGTAGATATATAGAAATAAAAATGTATCCACTTTCATTTAAAGAATTTTTAAAATTTAATAACTATGATGATAATGATTTAGAAAATAAATTTTATGAATATTTAAAATATGGTGGTTTACCTGCTATTACCTTAATCAAAGATAAAACTGATTTAGTAATGTCTTATTTAAATGATATTTATAATACTATCGTAAAAAAAGATATTATAGATCGAAATAATATAAAAGATGTTGCATTACTAGAAAATATTATTAAATATTTAGTAACAAATATTGGTAGCCCAGTATCAGCTTCTAAAATAAGTGCTTATTTAAATAGCAATAAAATAGTGGATAAATCTAATCATCAAACAATAGATAATTATTTAAATATGTTAGAAAAATCATATATTATGTATAAAGCAGATAGAACAGATATTAGAAATAAAACTTTATTAAAAACATTAGGTAAATATTATATATCTGATTTAGGAATAAGAAATAGTATACTTGGTTTTAGAAATATTAATGAAGGACATTTATTGGAAAATATTGTTTATTTAGAATTATTAAGACGAGGCTTTAGGGTAAATATAGGTAAGACTTTAGATTATGAAGTAGACTTTGTTGCTGAAAATCCAAATCAAGTTATTTATTATCAAGTAACTAAATCATTATATAATGAGGAAGTTAAGGCAAGAGAAATAAGAAGTTTAGAGAGTATTTCTGATAATTACGAAAAAATAATATTAACAATGGATAAGACGCTTGCTAGTGATTATAATGGAATAAAAATCGTTAATTTAATCGATTGGTTATTACAATAAGAAAAGGATCAAAATGATCCTTTTCTTATTCTGTAACATCTTCAAATTGTGAATTATAAAGTTGTTCATAGAAACCTTTTTTCTTTAATAATTCTTCATGAGTACCCTGCTCTACAATATCACCATTTTTCATTACTAAAATTAAATTAGCATTTTTAATAGTTGATAAACGGTGTGCAATAACGAAACTAGTTCTTCCTTCCATTAAGTGATCCATAGCCTTTTGAATTAATGCTTCTAGTCTTGTATCAACACTACTAGTTGCTTCATCTAAAATTAAGATTTTAGGGTCTTTTAAAATGACACGAGCAATAGTTAATAATTGTTTTTGACCAGCTGAAATATTATCACTTTCTTCGTTTAAAATCATATCATAGCCATCTGGTAAAGTTCTAATAAAATGATCTACATGAGATGCTATAGCTGCATCATATACTTCTTCATCACTAGCATTCAAGTTACCATAACGAATGTTTTCACGCATAGTGTCACCATATAACCAAGTATCTTGTAATACCATTCCAAATAGACTTCGTAGATCATCACGTTTCATATCACGAATATCGACTCCATCAATTTTTATAGAACCACTATTGACATCATAGAAACGCATTAATAATTTAACGATCGTAGTCTTCCCAGCACCAGTAGGTCCAACGATCGCAATCTTTTGACCCTTTTTCATCTTAGCCGTAAAATCATGGATAATAATTTTATCTTTATTATAACCAAATTTTACATCCTCAAAGGAAACAACATTTCCTAATTCATTAAGATTATAATTTCCATCTGTCTTTTCAGGAATTTCTTCTTTTTCGTCTAAGAATTCAAATACTCTTTCAGCAGATGCCATCATAGATTGAATCATGTTACCAACTTGTGCAATCTGTGATAATGGATTCATGAAGTTTCTAATGTATTGAGAAAATGATAAGATATCTCCTACTTGAATTTTATTTTGAATAACTAAATATCCACCTAAAATAGAAATAAATACATAACCAATATTACCAATAAAGTTCATAATAGGATGCATCAATCCTGAAAAGAACTGAGCTTTCCAAGAAGAATTATATAATTCATCATTTGTCTTTTCAAAATTATCAACAGCTCTTTGTTCTCCATTGAATAATTTAACTACATTATGTCCTGCATAAGTTTCTTCAATCGTACCATTAATATCACCCAAATAATTTTGTTGGGCTAAGAAGAATTTCTGTGAATGTTTCATAATAAAACTCATCATGAATACGGCAATTGGTACAATAATAACAGTAACTAATGTCAGTAATGGACTAATAGTTAGCATCATCACAATAACACCAATCAAGGTAGTAACTGATGTTAAGAGTTGTGAAATAGACTGATCTAAACTTTGAGACAAAGTATCAACATCATTTGTAACCCGTGATAAAATTTCTCCAGTTGTCTTACTTTCAAAATAAGAAAGAGGTAATTTATGCATTTTATGAGAAATCTTTTCACGTAAGTTATAGGCTACTTTTTGGTTTACTCCACTCATAATAAAGCCTTGCAAATATGAGAAAAGAGAACTAATAATATATAAACCTAACAAAGTAAGCAAAATAGTTGCTATCTTATCAAAGTTAATACCTGCTGTTGTTCCAAGTACTTTACCAACTAAACCATTAAATATTTCTGTTGTAGCCTCTCCCATTATCTTAGGACCTACAATAGAAAAGACAGCACTACAAATAGCAAAAACAACAACAGCAATAATACTAATTTTATAAACTGATAAATACTTAATTAACTTCTTTGCAGTACCTTTGAAGTCTTTAGCTTTTTCAAAGTTTCCACCCATTCCTCCAGGACCACGTCCCATAGGACCTTTTGGTTTATTATTTGTACTAGGCATTTTCTAACTCCTCCTTTGATAGCTGACTTTCAGCAATTTCGCGATAGACTGGACATTTCTTTAATAATTCTTTATGAGTTCCTATTCCCACTACTTTACCTTCATCTAACACTACAATCTGATCAGCTTTTAAGATAGTATTGATTCTTTGAGCAACGATAAAAATAGTTGAATCCTTTGCATAATTATAAAGAGCTTTTCTAACTTCTACATCAGTCTTAAAGTCCAAAGCAGAAAAACTATCGTCAAAAATATAAATTTCTGGATTCATGGCTACAGCTCTTGCAATGGAAAGACGTTGCTTTTGACCGCCTGACACGTTTGTTCCGCCTTGACTAATCGGACTCTTATAGCCATCTTTTTTTGTTACAATAAATTCTTCAGCATGGGCAATCTTTGCTGCTTCTATCATTTGTTCATCACTCATATTAGGATCTGAAAATTTAATATTAGACTCAATTGTACCAGAGAATAATACTCCTTTTTGTGGTACATAACCAATTTTCTTATGTAAATCACTTTGTCTTACATCTTTTACATTAATACCATCTACTAATATTTCACCTTTTGTAACATCATATAATCTTGGAATTAAATTAATTAAAGTACTCTTACCACTACCTGTACTACCAATGAAAGCAGTTGTTGTTCCTTTTTCTGCTGTAAAAGTTACATCCGTAATAACATCTTCATCACTATCAGGATATCTAAAGGAAACATTCTTAAATTCTACTAATCCAGTAATTCTCTTACTGAATGTTTTTGGTTTTTCTGGATCTTTAATAGATGATTCTTGTTCTAATACTTCCATAATACGATTAGCAGAAACATTAGCACGTGGTAACATAATAGAAAATACTGAAATCATCAAGAATGACATAATAATTTGCATAGCATATTGAATAAAGGCTAACATATCTCCTACTTGTAACAAGCCATCATCAATAGCATGAGAACCTTTCCAAATGATCAAAATACATAAACCATTCATGACAAACATCATCATAGGCATCATTAAGTTCATTGTTCTATTAACAAAAAGATTTGTCTTCTTTAAATTATTATTTGCTTTACTGAATCTATCTTCTTCAAATTTTTGATTACTAAAAGCACGAATAACTGGAATACCAGTAATAATTTCTCTTGTTACTTGGTTTAATTTATCTATTAATTTTTGAACTTTCTTGAATTTTGGCATTGTAATAGCAAACAAAGTAAAGATTAACATCAATACTACAACAATACCAAGACCAATAATCCAAGTCATAGATGGTGCTGTTGTTAATACTTTACGTACAGCTCCAAGTGCCAAAATAGGTGCATAGATAAATAATCTAAGTGACATAATAATCATCATTTGTACTTGTTGAATATCATTAGTACTACGAGTAATTAAAGAGGAAATACCAAAGTTTTTGTATTCTGCTGTACCAAAATCTAATACGTTAGAGAATACATTTTTTCTAACTTCTCTTGATAAAGAAGAACCAATTCTGGCACTAAGTAGTACTGTTCCAATTGTAGCACTCATACTAAGTAAAGATAACCCCAACATCTTTAAACCAGTAATAATAATATAGTTTGTCTGTAATTGATCAGTATCTACTCCTACTGCAACATATTCTTGCTGTATTGCTGCCACAGCACTCTGATCAACTATACTATCAGGCATATCTTTAAATTGATCATTAATAGTTCCACGTAATGTTTCTAATTCTTCTTCAGGTAACATTTTGATAACATCGATTACTTTCATAGACTGTAATTCACTTGGTAGATTTTCCTTAATACTATTTTGGGCATCTACTCCAGTTCCCTCATCACTTGTTAGCATGTAATCAATTAAAATAGCTTTCTCAAAATTCTGATTCTGATAATCAATATCATCTAAGGCATAAAGATTTTCCTCATCCAATATATCATAATCATACTCATCACTTTTTTCTTCAATTAAATCATAATGAGATAATATCTCTTCTTTTTCTTTATCATCTACAAATAATAATATCTCATTTAATTTATCTTCTCTTATTATTTTAGGAGAAGTCTCACTAATTCCTCCTTGCTGAATACCAACATTAATAATGTTGGAAGTATAAGTTGGTAATGTTAAATCACAATTAGCTTGAATAATCAATAACAAAATAATTAATAAAACAGAACCAACATGCTTCTTTAAATATCGAAACATTTTTAACATACTTAATCCTCCCTTTCTTTAATTGCGCCAAATTTCAGCAAATCTACTTGTTCATAGTAATCATGCATAATAATATCTTTACTCGCTTCTTCTTTAAATAATTTAATCAAATTAATCAACAGTAAATGCATATTAATAGCTAATAAAAACTCAATTTGCCTATTAGCAGTTGATGTGAGTAATTCAAGATTTATACCTGGAATTAACTCTACTAATAATTTCTTATCACGAAAACCAAATGTCTTACTTTTTTCTTCCATAATTGTAATATTCTCTAATGTCTTCTTAAAAAAACACAAGTATTCATCATCAATCATATTACTAAAATAAACAAATACTTCTTTAAACATCAAAAAAATATCACCATTATTATTTCTTAATTTTTCTTTCATAGTATCTAATATACTAAATAGATAATAATCTAATAAATAAAAGTATAAATCTTGCTTATCTTGAAAATAAGCATAAAAACTACCACGTGGTATATTAGCTTTCTTGATAATTCTATTAATAGAGGCTTCTTGATAAGAATAATTGGAAAACTCATCAAAAGCTGCCTTAAGCAAACTATCCTGTTTTTCTTTAGCTAAATTAAGAAATGTTTGACTAGGCATTGTTTATCTTCCTTTCGAGGTACCTATTAAGTATAGTATGACAACTTGTCATATGTCAAGAACAATTTTTTTAACTTATCAAAAAAGACATTCCAAAAAATGGAATGCTTTTACAGTGACTATATCATGAAAAACATTTTAATTTAAAGGCCCTTCTTTATTTTTTTTGAAATAGTCACAAACTATTTTTGATTTACTGTAATCATCCAGGAATCAAAGCCCATTTTTGAGGATTTGTATAATTACATTCATAAGACTGAATATTCTGACCATCTACTACACTACTACCACCATTTTTATTTAAATCCATACAAGTTCCAATAGCAGATCGCAAATAATAATAACCTTCCTCGTCCGATTCCACAAAACTAAAACGTTGAGCTAAAGAATAATTTCTTGTATAAAGTTGAATATTGGTTTTATTAGCAGTAGATGCACCATAGATATCTAAATTATAACTAATAGCATCAAAAGTAGTAATATAGTAATAACTACTATAAGTTGAATTAGAAGGACCTCCAGCACGGTAAGCCGTAAGTTGTTGTGCATAACTATCACTTATCTTATGCCATATTTGAATATTTGTACCATCTGAAAGTGCTCCACCTGCTACATCTACAGCATAACCAGAGTCCTCACGAGGAACAAGTTTAAATCGAGCCCCTTCTTTCACTTCGGTCCCGTCTTGAAATTTCAGCGTTGTTTTTTCTCCGGATGAAGTAAGTGCCACTACAGAATTTGCCTCTACACGATATGGATTACTACTTGTACCTGTACCTCCTGCATATTTTAAATCTCCTGATAAATATACAGTTGGGTAAGCATAATACGAGTAAAAAGAACTACTCCTATTAAGAACAGAACCATCACTTAAAATTGCAAAAACATCAGAAGATCCTGTATTAGGACTTATTGTCCACCAATTAACACCGCTCCTATATAGCCAACTATTAGTACGCTCAGCACCTGTACAAGTTCCAGATCTAAAACAAGAATCATAAACATAACGATAAGTACGGAAATAATCGCTAGGATAAATTAATCCTACTTTGCCATTCCAATAAGTACTATGACCACTAGCTACTGTTTTACCAGTTTCCTTTTGAAAAGCAGTTAGTGCACCACCACCATTAGTTGAATTATTTCCCCCTAAATACCATTTAACAAAAGATGCCATTCCCCATGCTTCACCTTTAAGTGTTGGAACATCATTTACATTCCAATCATTGCAAAGATCAGAGCTTGGCCAGTCATTATTACTATCGCCATCAAAAGATCTAGTATATTTACTAGTATTTTTTACAAGTTTAATGTATTGATCTTTGTTACCATCTGTATCTTCTGTTGTATATACACCAAGAATACGCCATGTTTCATCATCATACGTAATATAATTACTTGGGTTAGATCCAAGAAAATAATAAATTTTCAAATCGTCCGCATCCCACGTATCTAGTTGTGTCTGTGAACCTGTTAGTGGTGTTAAGCGCATCTGATATGGCTGTTGCTTTTCTCCATCAGTACTTGATGAATAGTCGGTAGATTCACTGGAAATCGCCACTAATCTTTCTAGTAAGGTATCAAAATTATATTTTGATAACAAATGGCCATTAGATGGCAAGCTTAGATTATTATAACTTAATCCCATTTGAGCTCCAAATGTAACTGTTTGGGAAGATGTAGTTGTATTTTTTAATACTACTTGATATATAACACTACTTCCTGTTGAGCCTTTTGCATTTAAAGTCGTTCCAGTAGCGGCAGGTGGTGTATTATATCCTGTCGCATCTGTGTAACCAACTGTTACACCACTAGCCAAAGTTCCAACATAATAAAAATTAAATTTTGCACTAATACTATTATTACTCTCAATTGTTACCAAAACAGTTTTTGTAGAATTAGCTGGAATAGTTACGCTCCTTGTTCCAGCTGGTATTGTGGTAGAACTATAACCAGTAATTGTCATAGAAGCTGTTAAATTTCCTGTTGCAATACTTAAAGCATCTTTTTTTTCAGCACTAACAGTAAACATAGCATAAGAAAAATATGTACCAATCATAATTAAAGACGCTAGCACTACAAATACAATCCAAATTTTTGAAATATTAGTATCCATTAATATTTATTTTTATTTTCATATAATTAATTACTCCTTATCCTTTTTACTAGAGTATGAGCATGAAAACAACACTATCATATTCTATAATTAGAATAACATATTGAAATATGTTTTTCAATAAAATTACAAAATAAAAACTCAAAAAATATTTTTTGAGAAAACTTTATAGTAAAAAATCTAGAGAAACGGTATTTGAGCTAACGATAAAACCTATACGTATGTACAGGTGGGTGCATATAGTCTGCTATCTAGGATCCCTAGTAAGACTAGGTATTCAACACAAGCAAGACACTCATCAACGCTCCCTTATCGTTCATTTAGTCGGTTTTATACTTTTGCCCATCACGATAATCTCTAGACAATTTAAGTATATCAAAAGGAAGTAAAATTGGCAAGCGAATTCACGTAAATTTTAAAAATGCATAGGCTATGATAGGTGATATTAATGAAAATAGTCTATCACGATATTCAAATTTCTTATGAGAAGTATGGTAATTTTAAAGAGACAATTGTTATCTTACCTGGTTGGGGAGAAACAAAAAATACATTTTATGAAATCATAAGTTATTTACAAAAATATTATACTGTTTATTTAATTATTTATCCTGGTTTCTCAGACTGCCCATTTCCTCCTCATGATCTTTCTATGTTTGATTATGCAGAAGCTGTTATTCATTTTCTTAATACACTAAAGATTAAGTCTCCTTATGTTATAGCCCATTCTTTTGGAGGAAGAATTGCTATTTTACTTAGTAGTCGTTATGCTATTCATATCAAACGTTTAATTCTAATGGACAGTGCAGGAATCAAACCGAAAAGAACGCTAAAGAAACGTGTTCGTACCCTACTCTATAAATTTTTACAATCCTGTGCAGATTTACTAAGCGAAAAAAGAAGAAAAAAAGTAAAGCAAACTCTATTTAAAAAGTTTGCCTCTACTGATTACTTCAATCTAAGTCCTAATATGCGTAATACTTTTAAACAAATTGTCAATCTAGACTTAACCAAATATTTGCCTTATATTGGAACTGAAACATTACTCATTTGGGGTGAAAAAGATCTTGATACTCCTATTAAAGATGCTTATAAAATGAAAAAGAAAATTAGAGGTAGTGAAATCATTACTTTTGTAAATGGTAGCCATTTCTGTTATTTAGAAAATCCTTATGTCATCATTAAAATTATATTAAGTTTTTTTAGCTAGAAACGGCCGCCTCCGCCTCCGCCACCGAAGGAACCTCCTCCGCCAATAGATCCTCCACCGAAACCTCCACCACTAGATGATCTACTAGCCGCTATTGAGGATCTTGATGAAGATACTGCAGTATGTACACCACTATTAATACTAGAATAAACACTAGCCGTGATAAAGTAATGCGTTAAGAATGGATCGTAACCCATATAAGTTGTACTATCTTGATCAAAAGTATCTACTTTTATTTTCATCTCTTTAGAAAGTTTATCAGCACAACCTAAGATTGTTGCATAAACTAAATATTTATCCCATAAGATAACTTCTGGTAGTTCCTTCTCATCAAAGCGACTGAAATCTTCTAAAAATCTCTTATGAGCCATCCACTTAGCATAATCTAAAGCACCCTTTTTAGTATAAAATCTTCTAGTTATAATAAAAAATAAAAATACAAATATTAAAATTAAAATAATAATTCCTAAAATAGGAAGCTCAAAACCAAAACTAATAAACATTGGAATAACACCTAATAGAGAAAAAATAATAGCTATTATAACAATACCTGGTGTTTTAACAAAAAACTGATTTTCTTCCCCTAATTTTTTACTTTCTTTAATAAAATCATTATATAAATCGATAAAACTTTGTGCATTATTAATATTAGAACAATGTTTTTTTATCCCCGATAAGATTACTTCTTTAGAATTACCAATTTCATTAATAATTAAGTTAAGTGCTAATTGTTCAGTTTTTGTAAGACTTTTTTCATCATATTCTTGTAATACTAATTTATAGTCTTCTTTCTTTTTATTTTGTATCTTTTCTACTTTTAATACTTTTTTATAAATTAAATTCAATATAGTAGCTGAAAGACTTTTTTCAGTAACATTCTTATCAAGTAAATATTCTAAGACTTCAGGACCATATGTAGCTGGAAAATCACGATAATATTCCATTTGAAATTCTGTTTTTTTAGATTGTCTTTCTTTTAAATAAGCGATTATCGTAAGAATTAAAGAAACTGCTCCCCAAATAATACTACTAATGATTAAAATATTATTCGCTCTTTGTATAGCTTCTCGTTCTTGATTAGCTTTATCAGCTAAAACTGTTTCTATTCTAATAATTTCATCTTTTGCTTCTAAGTTACTATACTTAGTAGCATAAGGTACTAAATCTTTATTAAAAATTAACCTAACACTAACTGCATTATAAGCCCCTAAAAAATCAAAAGTTCCAAGAGCTTCTTTGTCATTTGTTCTTTCAATGTAACCATTTAAAGGTCCGTGTAACCAGACACGATAATCACTATCACTTCCTTTTAATACTACTTTAACTTCAAAGTCATCTATATTCTCATTATACCCTTCTCCTAATACATTCCAAGCTAGCTCAGCAATATCTTGATGAACAACAACAGCATCTGTAATGGTATATTCGATATAGAAAGCTTCAGCTAATTCATTTGAATTATAAGCCTTTAAATATACTCCATTATTATATAAAGTATTAATATATTTAGCATTTTCTCCATTCTTAGCTGTATTAACCAAGGTAAAATACTTTACATTTTCAGCAAAATCATCAAAAGTTAAATCTCCATCATAAGAAATAGATCCAACCCTTACTTCTTCTATACTACTACCATCATATAATGTATTATTACCTTCTAAGTCACTAAGAGTTCCTGTCTTTAAGCGTTTATAGTCCTTTCTATAATTAATTTCTCGTTCTAATCCATTATAATCTCCATTCAAATGAATTAGTTCTCTTACTTTGATAGAGCCATCTTCTTCTATTTCTATCAGGCTCAAAAACTTATCTGTTGGTTCTTTCGCTACTACTGTACTTGGTAGTAAAATTATAAAAACTAAAATTAAAAATACTCCCCACCGTCTGATATTCTTTTTCATCATCCACCTCTATTAGAAAAAAGCTTGCTATAAAAGCAAGTCTTAAAATGATACTTTTGGCACTTCTTTTTCTTGCTCATTCATTTCAAAAAAGCTTTCTACTTTAAAATTAGCAAGTTTAGCTACAATATTACTTGGAATTGTTTCTACTTTATTATTATAAGTAAGTACTGTATCATTATAAAATTGACGCATAGTACTAATCTTATCTTCTGTATCCCGCAAATCATTTTGTAATGACATAAAGTTTTGATTTGCTTTTAAATCTGGATAAGACTCAGCAAGAGCAAATAAACGATTTAACATTCCCGTTAATTCTCCACTGGCTTTTATTTCTTCTTCTTTAGAAGAAGCAGAATTAAAACTATTTCTTGCATTAATTACTTCATCTAAAGTAGTTTTTTCATGCTTAGCATATCCTTTTACAGTTTCCACTAAATTTGGAATTAAATCAGCACGTCTTTTTAATTGAACATCAATTTGACTCCACTGATCTTTTACTCGATTTCGCAAATTAATTAGTGAATTATAAGTTGCAACAAACCAAATAATTAAGATAACTACAATTGCTATTACTATTATTAGCCAAATTGGCATACTCATTCCTCCTTGTTATTATTATACTTTACTATTACTAATTTTAAAAGTATTTTGCTGTATATTTTTTCTCTTTTAGGTAAAACTATGTCTAAGGAGATGAAAAAATGAACGCAAGTATCAGAGATTATATTATTAATAATTTTAAAGGAGATGATTATGCTTCTTTAGAAAGAGCCATTGATGAATCTATTAAAGAACAAGATGAGGTTACACTACCAGGTATGGGGGTATTTTTCGAACTAGTATGGAGTGGTGCATCTCGTGAATTAAAAGATAACATGTTAAATGTTATAAAGCAAAGGATTGCGAACGCTACTCTTTCTAATCCATAAAAAATGATGTCTAAGCATCATTTTTTATTTTTTCTTTTTATAAAGCGTGTATTCTTATTTACTATCTTTTCTTCTGATTCTTCCAAAAGAGCAATTGCTTTATCTATATCTTCTTGACTTCTAATAATAGTAATAGTATCTTTTGTCGCTAACTGATTAAGACAGATGGCATAACCTATTTTTAACATTTCTAATTCATTTTTATTTCTAGCAAAAGAGGCATAAGATGCAAACTTTTCAGCACGATCTGCTTCTAATACGTATGGGTTACATGCTATATGGCAAGCAGCATGCGCTTGATCTAGTCCTCTTGCTAAACCAACAATATTTACTAAGGGTTCTACTTTATCATAAAAAATTACATTAGGATTTGTAGCTACTATAGTACTATAATCAGATTGAAATTCAGGTAAATTTAAAATAAAATTAAAGACTCTATCAAAACATTCCTTATAAAGTAACTTAGGATTAGATACTAATTTTCTACCATTCCTAGCTTGATACTTATAATCAGCAGTCATAATCTTTTTTAAAACAGCATAATAATTTTCATAACCACTGAAATCTAAAAAATCAAAAGCTTTTAAACCTTCTACAAGCTGATATGGTTTTGTAGTCTTTTTCATAAGATGTAAAAATCTTTCTATTTTAGAAATTCCGTATTTAGGAATTCGCACCATTGCCTTATGTATATAATTTAATTGAAGCTCATTAGCATTTAAAATATAATGCACCGTATCAATAACATCATCAGAATTCAATATTTCATCTTTACATAAAAGAGCAACAATCAAATTACTTAACTCTTCTTCCATATCATTTTCTGAAAAAATTTCAGCAATTTCAGTTAATTTATCATTATCACTAAAAGCCGTATTAGTAGCAAGCATCGAAACATTAGAGGCTGCATCTTCACTAATTGCTTCTATGGCATAATGAGCCATCGTTAAGGCTTTTTTCTTTTTTAATAATACCGAATCGTTGAAAATAACATAAATAGACGAATATCTATAATCATCTTGTTCTGTTAAATAGTCTGCTTGTAAAAATATATTACTAGCTTCTTCTTGCTCCTCTTTGGTTAAGTTCGCTTTGAAGTAGTCATTTAAATAAGTCCTTAAAAGAAAAGCTTTTACTGGAGATGATTCAATATTAGTAAGATATTCAACTTCTTGATCTGTTAGAGTTAATAATTTTTTTATTGGAATATCAAAATTAACAATAAGCGAATTATCTCGAATTGTCTTTAATAAGGTTAAATAGGTTTCTTTTTTCATCTGTTCCATTTCATTCACCATTCTTATCTATAAATGTTATCACCTCTTGAATAGTTTTAGAAAAGTTTTGAAGATCAACACTGAACCAATTAGTAGAAAATTGATGATTAAAAAAAGTATATTGTCTTTTAGCATAGTGTCTTGAATTCTTTTTAATTTGTTCTTTTACTTCATCAAGTGTGATTATATGTTCAAAAAAGGGACGAAACTCTTTATAACCAATTCCTATATTTAAAGCTTTTGATATAGTAAAATATTCTTTTACGCTAGACACTTCTTCTAATAGACCATCATCAAACATCTTCTCTACTCTATTATTAATTCTTTGATATAACACATCTCGTGAAAGTATAAGTCCAATAATAGTAAAGTTATAAAGAGGTTCATTTCCTTTGTTAGATATTATTTCATCTTGTTCTAATTTATTTAAAAGACGAACTAAACGTCTTCTGTTATTAACATGTGGATAAGTATCTACTTGATAGTTCTTTATTTTAGCTAAGATTTCTTCATTTGTCAATTCTTCATATTGCTTTTGTATAGTATCTTTTGTAAATTCATAATTATAAAGGGCTGCTTTTAAGTAAAGTCCTGTTCCTCCCACTAATATAATATTCTTTTTTTCTTCTAGAAACTTATCTATTAATTTTCTTGCATCTTGTTGGTAATCA
>CAJFVY010000022.1 GCA_904420615.1 uncultured Bacilli bacterium
ATATATTGTGAAAGAAGGCAAAAAAAATGAATAAAAAAAAGTTCGACAATTCCCCAATCAACTGGTATCCTGGCCATATGGCTAAAGCGAAAAAAAATATAAAAGAAAATTTGAATTTAATTGATGTTATTTATGAAGTAATCGATGCTAGAATGCCGATATCTTCTAAAATAGCAGATATAGATGAATTAATAGGTAATAAAAAGCGAATACTTATTATGACTAAATATGATCTTTGTGATAAAGAAAAGACAGATCCATTTATTAAGTACTATGAAAAATTAGGATATCAAGTGGTACCCGTTGATTTAATAACCAGAAAAAATATTAAGAAGATATTAGAGCTTAGTAATGAAGTTAGTACAGAAATTACAAAAAAAAGAGCTACTAAAGGTTTAAAGCCACGTAGTCTTAGAGCTTTAATTGTTGGTATTCCTAATGTTGGAAAGAGTACTTTAATTAATTCTTTAGTTGGAAAGAAAGTAGCTCTAGTTGCCAATAGGCCAGGCTTTACTAAAGGATTAAGTTGGATTAGAATTGGTAAAAATATTGAATTATTGGATTCTCCAGGTATTTTATGGCCTAAACTAGAAAACCAACATCAGGCAAAGATATTAGCTCTTTTGGGAACTATCAAAGAAGATATTTTAAATAAAGAAGATTTAGCTTATTTTGGTATTGAGTTAATGCTAAAATATTATAAAGAAAACTTATCTAATCGCTATAAAATTACCATTACTTCTAATGATCCCTTATCTGTTATGGAACAAATAGCAAAAAGATGTGGAGCACTTGTAAGGGGAGGAGAAGTTGATTATTCTAAAGTATCTAGTATTATACTAACAGACATTAAAAATAATTCTTTTGGTAATATTACATTAGATCGAATGGAAGATGAGCAATAAAAAAAGAAATGTGCGTGTACACTAATCCACATTTCTTTTTCTTTTATATTTGATTTGCTGCTTTTGTTAATCTTGATTTTAATCTAGCTGCTTTATTTTTATGAACAAGACCACTAGAGCATGCTTTATCAACTCTTTGTAGTGCAATATTTAGTTTAGTAGCTGCTTCTTGCTTATTACCAGCTTGAATTGCTTTTTCGCAATTTTTAACAGCAGTTTTCATACTTGACATTACTAAAGTATTTACATTAGCCTTTTTAGCATTACTACGAACTCTTTTTTTAGCACTTTTAATATTTGGCATTCTCTCACCTCACTTTTGTAAACATACTAATTTTACCAAGAAATTAAAAAAAAAGCAAATATTTTTATAAATCATTTGAATTAGAGATTTAAGATGTGCTCATACTAAAAAAGGTGATAGAAATGAAACACGAAATTGATCTTGCTAAATATGAAGTTAGAACTGACTTAATTAGTGAAGTAATAACTGATAATCAAAATAAACAAGGATATCAAAGAAAGGTTTCTAAGGATGGCAACATTACTATTGAAAACATTGTAATAGATGAGGTTGGAGAACAAGTAATTCATAAGAAAAAAGGAAATTACGAGACGATATATTTTGATGATATTACTGATAAAACTAATTATGAGCATTTATTACAAGTAATGATTCCTTTATTAAAAGAATTTTATAAAAAAGAAAACATCAGTGATCAGGCAACTTGTCTAATTATTGGATTAGGAAATAAAATGGCTACACCTGATGCATTAGGGCCTTTAGTCAGTGATAAAGTAATTGTTACAAGACATCTTTTTTCTTTAGGAATCTCTGTTGATAAAGCTTATCGTAATGTGGCGACTATGGCTCCTGGAGTTATGGGATCTACTGGTATTGAAACTAAAGATATTATTTTAGGACTTATAGAGAGTGTTAAACCTGATTTTTTAATTATGATAGATTCTCTTGCTGCATCTTCGATTGAACGCATTAATAAGACAATTCAACTTACTGATACGGGAATTCATCCAGGCAGTGGTATTGGTAATAATCGTCTAGAATTATCTAAGGAAACACTGGGAGTACCAGTACTAGCAATCGGTGTTCCAACAGTAGTAGATGCTGTAACTATTGTGAGTAATACCATAGATTATATTTTACGTCATGTTAGTTATGAAAAATCTAATTTAAATAAACACTCTTTTAAGTTTATCAGTCCAAATTTAAAAAATGCAAGTAACCATGAAACTAATTTGACAGAGCAAGAAAAAAGTGAAGTATTAGGAATGGTTGGTACCTTAAATCCTGATGAAGCAAAACAACTTATTGCAGAAGTTTTGATGCCACTTGGTTACAACTTAATTGTGACTCCGAAAGAAATTGATTTTGTAATAAAAAAATTAAGTGATTTAATTGCTGAATCTTTAAATAAAAGTTTGCACGCTATATAAATCGACACTGTTTTTACTTACCTTGTATTATGCTATTAAATAATAAGATGAGGCGAGTAAACATGAAAAAGAAATTTAAAGCTAAAAAACCTAAAAAAACACTTAAATTATGGAAAAAAATATTTCTTGTTTTACTTTTTGGTAGTTCTACATTTGTTACCATTCGTCTTTTAGCACACTTTAAACTAA
>CAJFVY010000023.1 GCA_904420615.1 uncultured Bacilli bacterium
AAGAACATGATATTATAGTAACAGAGGCTTTAAGGGTAAAAGATATGTTTAAAGATAAAGTAAAGGCATTTAATAAGAAATTAATAGATGCTAGTTTTAGTAGATTATGTTCATTAATAGAATGGAAGAGTAAGATAAAAGGAAAATATTATTATAAGATAAATACCTATTATGCAAGTAGTCAGGTCTGCAGTCATTGTGGTTATAAGAATGAAAAGGTAAAAGATTTAAGTATAAGAGAATATGAATGTCCAAAATGTTCCTTTTCTAATGATAGAGATATCAATGCAAGTATAAATATCAAGTTCGAAGGATTAAAGTTACACTATAATTTGCAAAGTTTAATTTAGACAATGTTTTAGATAAATAAAATAATATATAATGAAATCAAATTAGTACGGTGGCGACCATCGGAATTTAAGCCTATGGAGAATAGAGGCTACTCTATCAATGAAGTAGGAATCCTGGAAGGTAACGACCAGGTAAAAACAAACTTGTTTGTTTTATTTGTTCTGAAATCTATAAATGTTTAAGAAAAAAGAATCAGATATAATTAATTAAAATATTATGTCTAGTTTGATCAAAAATAGCTAATTTTTGTGCTATAATTTGATAAAGAGAGGAAAAATATATGGAAAAAGAAGTAATTTATGAAATTGATGGCAATATGGGAAAGACTCTAACTATTTATGAAGATAAGTATATGATTAGTATCAGTAATAAGGGGAAAGCAGTTCTTTGGGGACAAGGTGCACTAAATGGAACAAAGACTGTTTATTTTAAAGATGTTTCTAGTGTACAATTTAAGAATGTAGGTATGACAACTGGATATTTAACCTTTGAATATGCTGGTTCACGTAGTATCAGTAATTTTAATGGAGAAAATAGTTTTCCTTTTTCTGCTACAATAGGTACAGCTAAGCATAAAAAGTTAAAGGAGCTAATGCCTACAGTATATGAATATGTTAAAGAAAGAATCGAATATTATAAGAATGCTAATGATATAAGGGGAAACTACTCTGCAGCAGATGAAATTAAAAAATTTAAAGAATTGTTAGATGAAGGAATAATATCTCAAGAAGAGTTTGATAGAAAAAAAGCAGAATTACTAAAATGAAAGAAAGAGAGTTTTAAGAGAATGAAATAAGTTCATGATTTCAGGAATTTTTAAATCTATTAGTATCTTTCTTTTGAAATCAAAAGAAAATATAAATTAATAAGGATATGTTTAAGCTTTATGATTTGGTATTTTTTCATAATAGAAAACAAAGTTCAAAGAAATTTGAACTTTTAAAATTATAAAATCTATGCTATGATTATGTATAAGGATAGAGGTGGTTTCCGTGCAGCATGTATATACTGGTCTTGATATTGGGAATGATTCAATTAAGCTAGTTGTTGTAAGGGAAGATGAAGGCGATTTTTATGTTTTAGGTGCTACATCTGTTAAAAGTGTGGGAATAAAAAAGAATAATATTTTAGAAGAAAAAAAATTAAAAGAAGCACTTTTAAAGGCTGTAACACAGATGGAAAATAGTTTAGGAATGCAAATAGAAGAAGTAATTCTTTGTGTGCCTGCTAATACAGCTGTCATGACGATTGAAAGTGGTTTTACAAATATTAAAGATGGAGTAGTAGATGGTGATGATATTTATTATGCCTTACAAGATGCTGCTAATGGAACCTATGGTAATGATCGTGAATTAGTATTTACGCTTCCTATTTCTTTCACTGTTGATTCTGAAATGGCTGTTTTAAATCCAAAAGGAGAAAATGGTTCTAAATTATTAGTTAAAACAGTGGTAGCAACTTCTCCAAAGCTTGAGATATATCCCTATATTAGTGTTGTAAGAAATGCAGGAATTAATATTAGAGATATCATCTATAATACGCAGGCTGACTATTATACAGTAGCGACTCATGAGATGGATCGAAAGATGGGAGCTATTATTAATGTAGGGGCTGATATTACGACAGTGGCTATATTTAACAAGGGAATTATGATTAAAAATTCTTTTATTCCCGTAGGAAGTACCCATGTTGATAAAGATATTAGTTATGTATATAAAGTAGATTTAGAAACGGCAAGAAAATTAAAAGAGACCTTTGCTTTAACGGTGGGACGTTATGCTGATGTGAATGATGAAGTAAAGGTAAAAAATAAAGAGGGTAAGCTACTTACTATTACGCAAGTTCAAATTTCTAAAGTAATTGAGTCTAGGGTAGGAGAAATTTTAAAACTTGCAAAAAATGAGATTAACCACTTAACAAAAAGAGAAATAAGTTATATAATCGTAGTAGGTGGTATTAGCGAACAAGCTGGTTTTAATTACTTAGTAGAAGAAATATTAGGTAGAAATGCTAGTTGTTATAATATGCAAATGCTAGGAGCTCGGCACAATAAATATACTAGTGCTATTGGAAGCTGTAAATATTTTCATAATAAAGCAACTTTAGAAGATAGACAAACTAGTATGTTTGATGCTAAAGAGTTAAATAGTTTTTTAGCTCCGAAGAAGAAAAGTACTACGAATGATTTACTAATTAATCGTTTTTTTGAACATTTTTTTAAGAACAATTAAGGGAGGATACAGAATATGAACGGTTTAGAGATGGATCAATTAGCAAAGATTAAAGTAATTGGTTTAGGCGGTGGCGGTGGTAATGCCGTTAATCGTATGGTTGAATCTGGTGTTAAGGGAGTAGAGTTTATTGTTGCCAATACCGATTTACAAGTACTTAATAATTCTAAAGCAGATGTTAAAATCCAATTAGGAGCATCTTTGACAGATGGACTTGGAGCAGGAAGTCGTCCTGATATTGGAAAAGAAGCTGCTCTTGAATCTAAAAAAGAAATAGAAGAAGCCTTAACAGGTGCTGATATGGTATTTATTACCTGTGGTATGGGTGGTGGAACTGGTACTGGATCTGCACCAGTCGTAGCTGAAATTGCTCAAGCTTTAGGAGCTTTGACAGTAGCTATTGTTACTAAACCATTTACTTTTGAAGGACGTAAAAGAATGGAAAATGCTTTAGCTGGTTTATCAGAACTTGAAAAGCATGTAGATACATTAATCGTAATACCAAATGATAGATTAAGAGAAATTATAGATAAGACAACACCTATGCTTGAAGCATTTAAAGAAGTTGACAATGTATTACGTCGTGGAGTACAATCCATTTCTGATTTGATTGCAGTAGTTGGTCTTGTTAACCTTGACTTTGCTGATGTTCAATCTGTCATGAAAGATTCTGGCCATGCTATTATTGGTATTGGAATTGGTATGGGTGAAGATCGTGCGATTGAAGCTGCAAAACAAGCAGTCTCTAGTCCTCTTTTAGAGACTAGTATTTCAGGAGCAACAGATGCTATTATTAATATTACTGGTGGTGTAAACTTAACCTTATTCGAAGCTGAACAAGCAGCAGAAGTAGTACGTCAAGCTTCTGGTAATGACATTAATACAATCTTTGGTTCTGTTATTAATGAAAATTTATCAGATGAAGTAATTGTAACAGTTATTGCAACTGGATTCGATAAAAAGCCAGAAGAAGCACCAAAACCAGTATTTTCTAATCAAACACCAAGGAGGAGTAGGGAAGATATTTCCTATGTAGCAACTATGCCACAAAATGATGATCCTGTATTAAGTGATGATACAGATTATGATTTGCCTCCTTTCTTAAGAGATCAAAACTTTTAAACAACAGGAAGGATTAAATTATGCATGAAAGAAAAAAACTTCGTGATTATCTTCTAGCACATAGTGAAAAAAATGAGGATAAAGTTGTTGTTAGAACGCTAGAACAATATTGTCATTTATTACATGAAGGATTTACAAAGGAAAATTGTGATTTTAGTGAGATGAATATGGAGGGTGCCAATCTTCAAGATGTCGATTTGGAGAACTTAGGACTGATCATTGATTTAAATAAAATATTTATTCCTTATTATCATCCTCATATTATATTACAAGCAGGTGGTAAACTTACAACCGATGATACATTTATTTTATTAAATCATTCTAACTTAAAAGGAAATACAATAATTGGTACATTGGATAATAGAAAAGACAGATGGGATCGAATAGGTACTTTTTCTTATGGAGAAGATACTTTTGATGATACTTATAAAGAAACACATCCTGAATATTTTTTAGATAGTAATGCACCAAGTGAGTTGAAAGAAAAGTATTATCAACCTTTAGTAAAAAAAGAAGTAGTACCAACTCTTGTTCATCCCGATGGAGAAATGTTAGCACTTACTTATAGACAACCATTGACTTTTGAAGAATATCAAGTCTATTATGATTTTTTAAAGGATAAATATATTGATCGCTTTGTAATTAGTGAAGAGGATTATCATAAAATGAGTGAATTTGATTCTATAAAGAATGAAAAACAGCCACCTAAACAATTTATAAAAAAATAAATGCCAAAGTATATTTGGTATTTTTTTCTATAAGGAAAGTGCGTTTCGAATAAAAAACGCATTTACGCATTGACAAACACTTGTTCTAATTATAATATGATGTTACAAACGAGGTAATTCTGTCTTATAAAAACTTAGAATTAATTCTTTAACATTATCAAAAGAGAAAATGTAGTAAAAAAGTCATATAATTTATATAAAGCGTCAAATATAGTCTACTAATCTAGATGAAAGAAGAAAACTATGATACAATACTGCTATAGAAGGTGAAAAGATGGCAAAAAAGAAAACTAAAAAAGAAACAAAAAAATCATTTGCACATAGTAGTGAATTATATGGTATTCTACTATTGTTAGCAGCAATATTAGGAATTGGACGATATGGTCCAGTAGGTAGTATGATTTCTTCCTTTGCTGTTTTTTTAGTAGGAGTAGGGTATAATGTATTACTATTATTAGTATTAATCTTAGGTGGATACTTAATTATTAAAAGAAAATGGCCCAATTTTTTAACAACTAAGATGTTAGGCTTTTATCTTTTGATTATAGGTTTATTAGTATTAATGCATGGTGATTATATTTATCAAAATGATAATCCTATAACAGCTTTTTCAGAAACGATTAATCAATTGGTATTAGCATTTTCTAATATTATGGATAGTAAATTACCTGATATTGTAGGTGGGGGTATTATTGGCTGTGGTTTTGCAGTTCTTTTCTCATCTTTATTTTCATATAATGGAATGCAAATTATTGCCTGGACCTTTATCATAGTAGGAGTTTGTTTATTTACAGGATTTTCTATTGTTGATTTTGTTAAAGAAAGTACTAGAAAAGCCAAAGAAAAGTTACCACATCATACTAAGAAAGAGGAAAAATCATCTCCTATTATTACGGGAACAGATGATGATCAGAATAACGATAAAGAAGAAGATAAAAAGATTGTTATATCAAGTATTGATCAATTGACGAAGGTAAAAGTAACAGATCAAGAAAATGTACCTTTAAAAGAAGAAGAAAATGTACCAAAAGAGGAAAATAATGCTGTTACACATAATTATAATTATGTATTACCACCAATGAATTTATTAAATCCTGTTAAGAAAAGTAAGAATAGTATGAATCAAGCGCAAATTGAAAAAAATATTGTTACCTTAGAAACAGTATTAAAAGACTTTGGTATTATTGGTAAAGTAGTAGAAGTCCATATTGGACCTACTGTTACACAGTATGAATTAGAACTACAAACAGGAACAAAGCTTAGTAAATTACTTAGTATACATCGAGAAATATCTTTGTCATTAGCTAAAAAAGACGTTAGAATCGAGGCTCCTATTCCTGGTAAGAATACTGTTGGAATAGAATTGCCTAATGATCAAACAAGTCCTGTAAGTTTTAGAGAGGTACTCGAGAAAGTGCCTGCTAGTAAGAGTGATAGTAAATTACTTTGTCCATTAGGTAAAAATATTATGGGTAATGTTATTTGGTGTGAAATTGATAAAACACCTCACTTGTTAGTAGCTGGTGCGACTGGTTCTGGTAAATCAGTATGTATTAATGGTATAATTGCATCTATCCTAATGAGAGCAAAACCAGATGAAGTAAAATTAGTTATGGTGGATCCTAAAAAAGTTGAATTATCTGTTTATAATGGGGTTCCTCATTTACTTTGTCCTGTTGTTACTGATCCTAAAAAAGCCAGTGTTGCTTTAGGTAAAATCGTACATGAAATGGAACGAAGATATGATGTTTTTGAAGAATCTAAGACTAAAAATATTATTACTTATAATGACTATGTGGAAAAGAAAAATAAAACCTTACCAAAAGACGAGCAAATTCGTAAAATGCCATATATTGTAGTCATTGTTGATGAGCTTGCTGATTTGATGCTTGTAGCTAGTAAAGATGTAGAAGCCTCTATCATGCGTATTACTCAAATGGCAAGAGCAGCCGGTATTCATTTAATTATTGCTACCCAAAGACCATCAACTGATGTTATTACTGGTGTTGTTAAGGCTAATATTCCATCACGTATTTCTTTTGCTGTTTCTAGTAGCATTGATTCAAGGACGATACTAGATATGACTGGTGCTGAAAAACTATTAGGTAAAGGAGATATGTTATTCTTGCCAATGGGTGAATCTGCACCGCAACGAATTCAAGGAGCATTTATAACAGATGATGAGATTAAACGTATTATTGATTATACAATTGAACAACAAAAAGCAGAATATGATGAATCATTAATGAATCTTGATGCTGCTCCTACTAGTGATAAATCAGCTAGTCAAAGAGAAGATATGGCTCAGGAAGAAGAATATGAAGATCCATTATATAATGAAATAGTAGAATTTGTAATTGAAACACAAAAAGCTAGTGCTTCCTTATTACAACGTAGATTTAAACTTGGTTATAATAGAGCAGCTAGAATTATAGATTTATTAGAAGAACGAGGAATTATTGGACCAGTAAATGGTTCTAAGCCTCGCGAGGTTTTAATTAAATTAGATGACTCTATAGAAAAAGAAGACAGTAACTAGATAAAAAAGTGAAGAGAGTTACTATCTTCTTTTCTATTTTCTTCTTGAAAAGTATTGTTGTTAGCTTGTGCAGTTACATCTTCTTGTTCCTCTTGATCTTCTTTCATGACACCAGCAATTCTAAATAATGTTTTAGCATTACTGATAAGGGGACGCATCTGGTAGACAAGGGGAATAGCTTGATTAATAATACCGAGTGTTTTTTGAGTATTATTTAAAATATTATTCCAATTAAAATTGTGACCAGTTTTGGGCATGTAATTTGGCATACTATTCGGTATAGCAGTTTGCCAAGGATTATATTGATTGTACATATTTATCACCTTTGTTTTAATATATGCAGATACTTTAGGTCTTGTGTCTATTTTATAAAAATGCTATAATTAATTAGAAGATAAGGAGGGATAGAATGGAACTAGTTATGCAACCATTTATATTCATATATCATATTGTTGCCCATGTGTTTGCTATCCCACGTAAAATTTTACATTATGCTTATTCAGGCTTTTTAGCTATTATTGATCATTTTTCTTTACGTAAAGATAGGGGCGAAGAAGCAAGACAAGCTAAAGAGGATGAAGCAATTATTGCAGCGATGATTCCCCAAAATATTAAAGGATTTGAAGAGTTAAATGGTAAAGCAAAAGAAGTAGCTAAGGAACCTATTTTTTCTTATCGTTATAAAGCTAAATCTAGTAATGGTAGAAAAATAACGGGTACTTTTGAAAGTACAAGTATAGAAGAAGCTAGAACATTCTTAACGAATGAAGGATATGAGATTCTTGATATTGCTCCACGTAAATTTTATGATATAGATATTAATATAGGTGGTAAGTTTAAAGCAGCAGACTTATCTTTTGCGCTTACACAATTATCTACTTATATTAAAGCCGGAATTCCTCTTATTGATTCTGTTAGAATTCTTGAAAAACAATCTGAAAAGAGTGAACATCGCAAAGTATATCAAAAAATTGTTTATGAATTACTAAAAGGGGAAAACTTATCAACGGCGATGGATAAACAAGAAGATAAGTTTCCTAAGTTTTTGGTTAACATGATTAAAACAGCTGAATTAACTGGTGACTTAACTTCTGTTCTTGATGATATGGCTGATTATTATACTTCAAAAGAAGAAACAAGACGTCAAATGATATCAGCTATGACATATCCAGTTGTGGTACTTATTATTGCGATTGGTGTTTTAATCTTTATTCTAGTATCCATTGTTCCTAAATTTGTACAAATGTATGCAGATAATAATGCGACTATGCCAAAATTGACATTAGCAATTATGAGTATTAGTACCTTTATTACAGAACAGTATATATTACTGATTATTATTATAGTAGCGATTGTTCTTATTTTTTACTTATTATATAAGCATAATGTACCATTCCGGCATCGGGTACAAGTTATTTTAATGCATTTGCCTGTAGCTAATAAAGTTATTATTTATAACGAAGTATATAACTTCACTAAAACTTTTGCTTCATTGTTAAATCATGGTGTATTTATTGTAGATAGTATGGCTATTTTATCTAAAATTACTAAAAATGAAGTATATAAAAGATTAATTAATAGAACCTTAATTAATCTTAATAAAGGTGTTCCAGTATCAGAAGCTTTTAAGGGATCTTGGGCTTTTCCGGTTGCAGCTTATGAGATGATTGTAACTGGTGAAAATACTGGACAATTAGGGGTAATGATGGATAAAGTAGCAGATTATTACCAAGTTTTACATAAGAATTTGATCAAGCAAATGCAAAGTTTGTTGGAGCCTATTATGATTGGATTCTTGGCTTTTATCGTAGGAATTATTTTATTAGCAGTTGTAATGCCAATGTTTGATATATACTCAAAGATTAGATAGGTGGTAAGGATGGAAGTATTATATTTAGTTTTATTTTTCATTTTAGGACTATTTATGGGTTCCTTTTTTGGTGTAGTAGGGATAAGAACGGCAAGAGGAGAAAACTTTGTTACGGGACGTAGTAAATGTGATATTTGTAAACACCCATTAACAGCATTAGACATGTTTCCTCTTTTTTCGTTTATCTTTTTAAAAGGACGTTGTCGTTATTGTAAAAATAAAATTAATCCACTTCTTTTTTTTGTGGAATTATTTAGTGGTCTATTATTTATGATAAGCTATTATTCTTTTGGCTTTTCATGTGAATTATTATTAGCTTTAGGAATTGTTTCATTACTTATGATAGTAGTGATAAGTGATTTTACCTATTATATCATATCAGATGGTATTTTAATCTTTTTTGCAGTTTATTTTCTTATTATTCAAGGACTAATTGGGGGTATAGAACAGGTTTTATCTTCTTTGCTTAGTGGTGTAGCTTTATTTATCTTTATGTATGTATTGATGTGTTTAGGAAATGTTTTGTTTAAAAGAGAAAGCTTAGGTGGAGGAGATGTAAAATTACTATTTGTATTAGGATTATTACTGGATCCTTTTTTGGGAATGATTAGTATCTTTTTAGGAAGTTTTATTGCTTTACCTATATCAATACTAGTTTATATGAAAACAAAAGAACATGTGATTCCTTTTGGCCCCTTTTTAATTATTGGTTTTTTGATTTTGTTTTTTACTAAATTAACTACTACAGATGTTTTAAATTTTTTATTAACATTTACTACTTAAATAGCACGAATATAGGGAAATTCCTTGACGAACATATATTTTATATGATATCTTAAAAAGCAATTCATCATACATATTGTTGATATGAAAGGGGGAAGTTGTATGAAATTTTCTGTTTACACCTTAGGTTGTAAAGTAAATGCTTATGAGAGTGAATATGTTATTGAACAAATGCAAAAGAATGGGTATATAAAAGCCGATTTTAATGATATTTGTGATATATATATCATCAATACTTGTACGGTTACAAATACTTCTGATATTAAAAGTAGAAAGATTATTAGACAGGCTAAAAGAAGAAATCCTAATGCTTGTGTGGTAGCTATGGGATGTTTTATTGAAGCAAATCCAAATTATAAAGATGAAGCTATTGATCTTTACATTGGAACAGTAGGTAAGGGAAATATTGTAGAATTATTAGATGATTATTTTAAGAAAAAAGAAGTAAGAAAAGAAATACCGGCTTTAGAAAGTACTTCTTTTGATAAAATGCAATTAAACTCTTTTTTAGGACATGCTAGAGCTTTTGTTAAAATAGAAGATGGATGTGAGAATTTCTGTAGTTATTGTATTATTCCTTTTGTAAGAGGTAAATGTCGTAGTAAAAAATTAGAAGATGTAATAAATGAAGTAAAAACATTAGTAGCAAATGGTTATCAAGAAATTGTTTTGACTGGTATTAATACAGGACGTTATGGGTTAGATATTGGTACTTCTCTTGCTATTCTTTTACAAGAATTAACAAAAATAGAAGGACTAAAACGCCTTAGAATTTCTAGTATTGAAGTTACTGAGTTAACAGACGAATTTATGAAAGTATTAAAAGAAAGTTCTATTATTGTTGATCATTTACATATTCCCTTACAAGCAGGTAGTGATCATATTTTGACATTAATGGAACGGAGATATAACTTAGAAGAATATAAAAATGTGATAAAAAAAATTAGAATGATTAGACCTAATATTTCAATTACTACAGATATTATTGTAGGCTTTCCAGGCGAGACCGAAGAAGATTTTCAAGATACTTTGAAAACAGCAAGAGAGCTTGCATTTGCCAAGCTTCATGTTTTTCCTTATTCAGCTAGAAAAAATACCAAAGCAGTTGATTTTACTAATCAAATAGATCAGTGTACTAAAAAAGAAAGAGTAACATCTTTACTAAAACTAGATCGTGCACTACAAGAAGAATATGCCAAAAAATTTATAGGACAAGAAGTAGAAGTATTAATAGAAGAGTATAAGAATGGGTATAGTATTGGACATACATCTAACTATTTAAAAGTTAAAATAAAACAAGAGCTAGAGCCCAATACCTTTATTTCTGTACATTTAGTAGATTATGCTAATGGAGTTTGTACTGGAAAGGTAAAGGAGTTGGTAGAGTGTCATTCATAAAAGGAAATTATCGTCAGACGATTTTTAGGAGTAATAATGGTTATTTAATTGCTCTTTTTAAAGTGAAAGAAACTAGTGAAGAATTAAAGAAATTTGATAATAAAACAATTACGATTACTGGCTATTGTCCTGATCTAAACGAAATTGATACTTATAAATTAGAAGGAGAAGTTACCGTTCATCCTAAATATGGTGAGCAATTTATGGTGCAATCTTTTGAAAGAATTTTACCTACTGAAGATAATGCGATGATATCTATTTTATCTAGTGATATGTTTAAAGGAATTGGTAAGAAGACTGCTGAAAAGATAGTAAATACTTTAAAAGAAGATACTTTTGATATTATTTTACATCACCCTAGTAACTTATTATTAATTAGCGGGATAACAGAAAAGCAAGTGAATATATTACATCAGGCTTTAATGTCCTATCAAGGAAGTTATGAGGTTATCTTAAAACTTACTAGTTTAGGTTTTACTACAAGATTAGCAATGAAAATTTATAATCATTATAAAGAAGCAACCTTATCAGTCTTGAATGATGATATTTATCAATTTTATTATGATCTTGATGAAATATCTTTCTCTTTGGTAGATCATATTGCAGGTAATATGATGGAAAAGAATGATTTAAAGAGAATAGAAGCTCATATTATCTATGTTTTACGTACTCTTTGTACAACTTATGGACATACATATTTTATTAAAGAAGAGATTTTCCCTTATGTAAAAAGAATTTTACATTTTGAGTTAACGGAAGAAGAAGAAAAGATAGCTTTAAAAGAATTAGAAGAAAAAGAATTATTAAAAGAACTAAATGATAAAATTTATTTAAAAGAGTATTATGATGCTGAAATTTTTATTGCTAGAAGATTACGTTTATTAGCACATAGTAAGGCTACTAAAGTCGATCATGTAAATGAAATGATAAAAGAAATAGAAGAAAAGAATAGTATTACTTATAATGAAGAGCAAAAAGAGGCTTTGAAAAAGGCACTTAGTTGTTATACTCTTGTGATTACGGGTGGACCTGGAACAGGAAAAACGACAATTTTAAAGGGAATCTTAGAATTATATCAAACAGTTTATAAAGATAAGAATTTAATAGATAAATTAGTTTTACTAGCACCTACTGGAAGAGCTAGTAAAAGAATGAGTGAAACAACAAATTATCCTGCTTCTACTATTCATCGCTTTTTAAAATGGAATAAAGAAACGGATCGTTTTCAAATTAATGAGTATAATAAAAGTAAAGCTGAAGTTGTCATTATCGATGAAGCTAGTATGTTAGATTGTCTATTATTAAAATCTTTATTAAGTGGACTTTCTACCAATTGTCGAGTTATTTTTGTAGGAGATGCGAATCAATTACCGGCTGTAGGTGCTGGAAATGTCTTGGATGATATGATTACTAGTGAAGAAATTGATGTAATTTCTCTTAAAAACTTATATCGTCAAGGAAAAGATTCTCATATAGTTACGTTAGCTAATAATATTAATCAAGGTATTATAGACTTTTCCATTTTTGATAATCAGTCTGATCTTTCTTTTATTGAATGTTCTTCTGAAGACTTATTCACGCATTTAAAAGAAGTAATTTTGCAAAATGAATATAGTGATTATCAGGTTCTAGCACCAATGTATAAAACTGTTTATGGGATTGATGCGATGAACTTGTTCTTGCAAGACCTATTGAATGGGAAAAGTGCTCGTAAAAAAGAAATTACAGTAGGAGATAAAACTTATCGTGAAGGAGATAAAGTCATTCAACTTACCAATTTACCAGATGAAAATGTCTTTAATGGAGATATAGGTATCATTAGTAGAATGAAAACATTAGGAAAACAAGAAATATATATTGATTTTGATGATCATGAGGTAAAATATACAAAGTCGATGCTTTCCATGTTTAATCATGCCTATGCAATTTCTATTCATAAAAGTCAAGGTAGTGAATTTGATATGGTAATTATTCCTGTTGTTATGGCTTATCATAAAATGCTTTATCGAAAACTTATCTATACAGCGGTTACAAGAAGTAAGAAAAAATTAGTATTTATAGGAAATAAAAAAGCTTTAGAAGTAGCTATTTTAAATAATAAAGAAAATAAACGACAAACAACTTTAGCATATTTTCTAAAAAATGGTATACTTTAGTAATTTTTTGCCAAACTAGGATTAGGAGGCAAGAGTTATGAATAAAAAATTTATGGTAAGTGTTGCACTTATGGCTGGTATTGCTTCAGGTGTTTACATGTATTTTAAGAAGAATCCAGATAAATTTGAAAAAATGAAACATAAGATTTTAGCAACTGCTTATGATTTTGAAGATGAGATGATGTAAATACTCATCTTTTTTTCTTGACAAATAACCACCTTTTCTATATTATTAAGAATACAAAGGAGAGAAAAATGGAAATTAAAAAGGTGATTACGGGTGTATTAGAAGAGAATTGTTATATACTAAGTCAAGATAATACTTGTCTTTTAATTGACCCAGGAGATGATAGCAGTAAAATAAAAGAAGCGATGGGAAATGATAAGTTATTAGCAGTTTTAATTACTCATTCTCATGCTGATCATATTGGAGCATTGCGAGATTTTTTAAAAAATAATCGCCATTTAAAAGTGTTGAAAAAAAGTAATTTAAAAGATGAAGAGGTAGTAGAAGTTGGTAGTTTTAAATTTAAAGTTATTTATACACCAGGACATACCAAAGATTCTATTAC
>CAJFVY010000024.1 GCA_904420615.1 uncultured Bacilli bacterium
ATATAATCCTTTTTTTACTCTTTCGATTTTTCCAGATTTAACTAATCTTGTTAAAAATATTCTGTTAATTCCATGTTTGGAAACCTCTTTTGACGTGATTATACCATTATTTACTTTAATTAAATTTAAAATTTGTTCTTCTTTACTCATAATTCTATGTTCCTTTCAACATACATTATATCACAATTGTTAGTTGAAAGGAACATAGAAACACAATATATTTTAAATATAAAAAGAATGTTTACATATTTTTATGCAAGCATTCTCTTATTTTTAAGGCATTTTTGCTTTTTTTGTAAACAATTTTCATATTTTTTTATTTTCTATTTTTTCTAAAATACATCTATTCCCTTATTTTATAAGGCCTTACGCATTACGGCCACAACAATTCTTATACTTTTTGCCCGAAGCACATGGACATGGGTCATTACGACCTATTTTCTTTACACGTTTAGGTTGTTTCTTAGTCGATTCACTTTTTCCGTCATTCGTATGTTGTACCTTACTTACTTGTTTACGCTCGATATTTTGTCTGATTTCAGCTTTTAATAAGAAAAGTGTAATATCATGATCTATCTTTTGTAACATTTGATCAAACATTTCAAAGCCTTCTGTTGTATAAGCACGAAGTGGATCTTCTTGACCATATTGTCTTAAATAGATACCTTCACGCAAATGACTCATCATGTTAATTTGTTCCATCCAATGATTATCAATGACTTGCAAAGATAGAGCTTTTTCAAATTCATTAGATATTTCAGTAGGAATATCTTTTATTTTAGCTTCATATTCGTCTTTTACTTTATCATATAATTTTTGAATAACATCTTTTTCTTCTAGACCATCAATAGCATGTTCATCAAGATCTTCCTTAAATAAATTCTCATTAGCAAACTCAATAATTCCTAGGCGATCTTGATCAGATAAATCTTGATCAGCCGTATGAGATTTTACTAAATCACAAACATGATTGTACATAGAATTCAATACTGTTTCATGAATAGAATCATTATCTAGTATTTCATTTCTTTTACCATACATAATTTCTCTTTGTGTATTCATGACATCGTCATATTGAAGTAAATGTTTTCTGGCATCAAAGTTATTTCCTTCTACTCGTTTTTGAGCAGTTGTAATTGCTTTTGTAAAAGTTTTACTACGAATTGCTTGATCACCAAATCCTAAGCTTTTCATCATTTCTTTAATTCGTTCACTACCGAAACGAACCATCAAATCGTCTTCCATAGATACATAAAACTGAGTAAATCCAGGATCTCCTTGACGACCAGAACGACCTCTTAACTGGTTATCAATACGACGTGATTCATGACGTTCTGTACCTATAACACACAATCCTCCAAGAGCTCTAATCTCATCTGACAATTTAATATCCGTACCACGTCCAGCCATGTTGGTTGCGATAGTAACAGATTTATGCTGTCCTATTTTAGAGATAATTTCTGCTTCTCTTTCATGATTCTTAGCATTTAAAACTTCATGTGGAATATGGTTTTTCTTTAATAAACTACTGATCAATTCACTCGTTTCTACTGCTATTGTACCAACTAAAACTGGTTGGCCTTTTTCGTAACGCTCCTTAATCTCATTGATAATAGCTTTATACTTAGCATCTCTTGTAGCATATACTAAATCTGGTGCATCAATTCTAATAACTGGCTTATTCGTTGGAATTTGAATAACATACATATTATAGATATTTCTAAATTCTTCCTCTTCCGTTTTAGCAGTACCCGTCATACCAGCTAATTTAGAATACATTCTAAATAGGTTTTGGAAAGTAATAGTAGCTAGTGTTTTAGTTTCCTGGTTAATTTGAACACCTTCTTTAGCTTCTATAGCTTGATGTAACCCTTCACTATAAGCCCTACCTTTCATTAAACGACCAGTAAATGGATCAACGATAATAATTTGACCATCTTGAACAACATAATCAACATCTTTTTTCATTGAATAATTAGCTCTAAGAGCTTGATTAATATAATGAACTAAAGTAGCATTATCAATCTCATAAAGATTCTTAACTCTAAACTTCTTCTCAGCTTTATTAATACCATCTTCTGTCAATGTTACACTCTTAGTTGTTTCATCATATAAATAATCTTTTTCTTGTATTAATGATTTAGCAAATGAATCAGCTTCCATATAAAGATTAGCACTATTTGTCTTACCACCTGAAATAATAAGTGGTGTTCTTGCCTCATCAATTAAAACAGAATCTACTTCGTCGACAATAGCAAAATTTAATGGACGTTGTACTCTATTTTCCTTACGAATAACCATATTATCACGTAAGTAATCAAAACCTATTTCATTATTAGTAGAATATAAAATATCACAATTATAAGCTTCTTGTTTTTCTTTAGCAGTCATCTCTCTTTTATTAACACCAACTGTCAATCCTAAGAAACGATGAATACCACCCATCCAATTAGCGTCACGACCTGCTAGATACTCATTAACAGTAATAATATGTACTCCTTTACCTTCAAGAGCATTTAGATAAGCAGGCAAAACAGCAGTAAGGGTTTTACCTTCACCAGTTTTCATTTCAGCTATATTGCCATAATGAATAGCTAAAGCTCCCAATAATTGTACATAGAAAGGTTTTTCACCTATTACCCTATAAGCTGCTTCACGAGCTACTGCAAAAGCTTCTACTAAAATATCATCTAATGTTTCCCCTTCACTAAGTCTTTTTTTAAATTCATCTGTTTTATTCTTTAATTCATCATCCGTTAGTTTTGTCATCTCATCGTCTAAAGCAACAATCTGATCTGCTAATGCGGAAAACTTCTTTAATTCTTTATATTCATGATCAAAAATCTTAAATATTCCCATCATTACATCTCCTCTACCGAATATTGTAACAAAAAAACAAAGCTTTATAAAGCCTTATTTTCTTTTTATATCAACTTTTTATTAATTAATCATGAAAACAACTACCACCAATAAATTCTCTAATAATAGAATCACTTGGAATTGTTTCACTTGGAATTGGTAATATTAAGCGAAATAAGTTAAGTAATCGCTTTGCTTCTTCATAATACTCAGAATCTTCATCGACTGAATATAAAAGTGGCTCTACATAAGTTTTTAAGACACCCAACTCATAAATCAAAGCAGTATTAATGGTAACATCTGCCTCATCTTGATAAGGGAAAATATATTTTTCTTCGCCCATTCGTACATTAGGCCACATCTTAAGAGTATTCTCAACTCCATATCCTCTTGTCCTACTATCTCTAATAATTCTTCTTAAAAGTCTATTATCTGTCGTTGCAAAACGATTTTGATAATCTATATTAAGTTCTGTTAAAGCAGATAAATAAATCTTAAATTTGTTTTTAGCTGGAACTTTTTCTAATACTTGCGGATTTAAAGCATGAATTCCTTCAATTAAGAGAATATCATTTTTTTCAAGCTTCATTTCCTTCACAAATTCTTTTTTACCAAAGATAAAATTATATACAGGTGTTAAGACAGTATCTCCTTTTAATAGTTTTGAAATCTGTTCACCCATTAACTCATTATCAACTGCTTCAAAGCATTCAAAATCATCTTCACCAGCTTTATTTTTTGGTCCTTCTCCTCTATCTAGAAAATAATCATCCATACTTATCATTTTAGGATTAAGGCCAAAGCTTCTTAAATACATACAAAGTTTAGCAGTTGTCGTAGTCTTTCCACTAGAAGATGGCCCTGCTAGTAAAACTATTTTTTTATCTTTCTTTAAAGAAACAATCTGTTTAGCAACATTTAACAAACGGTTACTTTGTAATGTTTCATCAATCCTAATTAAGTCATCAATCTTATTACTTGATACAACACGATTTAAGTCAGCCACTGTTTCAACTTTCATTAATTTAGCCCAATCACGGCATTCTTGAAATACTTGAAACATATGGGGATGATGAACATATTCTTTTATTTGATTATCTCCATAAACAGTTGGAAATTGTAAAATAAAGCCTTGATCATTTAAATAAGTTAATTTAAAATCACGTAACATTTCAGTAGATGTAGGCATATATTGATAAAAATAATTATAATAACTACCTATTCGGTAAAGTGTAATATGAGTATTGGTATTATATTTCATAATATTGGCTTTAGCTATATCACCAATACTTTCAAAGTAACGAATCGCAGCTACTCGTTCAATACTAACTTTGGTAATAGCTAAATCTTGTTCTACTAAGTGAACCATTTTTTTAGCAATTGATTTTACTAAAGTTTCACTAATTGGAAATGTTGTCTCAATATAAATACCTTTATCAAGAGAATGTTGTACGATAATATTAGCTTTTGGTCCATATAATTCTTTTACGGCTACTAGAAGTAAGAAAGTCAAACCTGCAATATGAGTTCTATTACCAATTCTAGTTTTTAAATCAAGAAATTCAATAGTTGCTTCATTATTAATAGGATAACTTAGCTCTTTATAAGAATTATTTACTCTAGCTAAAAGAATAGGAAATCTAAATTTTTGAGCAAATTCTTTACTAAGTTGTAATAACGTTGTTCCTACTGGTACCTCTTTTTCTATGCCTTGTACTATAATTTTTATATTTTCAAGCATTGCATCACCCTCTTCAATTCTATTACGATTATAGCAAATCTATGAGTAATTGTCTAATTTTTTATCGAATTTAAACGAGTATATTTTTATTAAGTTTTGGATATAGTAGAATTAGGTGATAATATGAATTTAGTACCAATGATTGTGGATAAAGAAATAAATGGAGAAAGAAGTTATGACATTTTTTCAAGATTATTAAAAAATAGAATTATTATTTTAACAGGAGAAATCAATGATGCTACTAGTAATACTATTGTAGCAGAACTATTATATTTAGATTCTTTAAATCATGATGATATCTCACTTTATATTAATTCTCCCGGTGGTTCTGTAACAGCTGGTATGGCTATTCATGATACAATGAAATTTATCAAAAGCGATGTTTCTACTATCTGTCTTGGTATGGCTGCTAGCATGGGCGCATTTCTTTTGAGTAGTGGTAAGAAAGGCAAAAGATATATTTTACCTAATAGTGAAGTCATGATTCATCAACCACTTGGTGGTACCCAAGGACAAGCAACAGAAATTAAAATTGCCGCAGAACACATATTAAGCGTCAAAAAGAAACTAAATAAATTACTAGCTAAATATACTGGTAAACCATTACAAGAAGTAGAAAATGATACAGAAAGAGATCACTTTTTAACTGCAGAAGAAGCAAAAGAGTATGGAATTGTTGATA
>CAJFVY010000025.1 GCA_904420615.1 uncultured Bacilli bacterium
AATTTTAATAATTAAAAAGCAGTCAAAACCCTTATCAACAAAGGATAAATTGACTATTTCAATAATATTTCATGTTTTTATCCTGTAAATTTCTAATGTAATGGTAGACACACTCCTGGATCTGGTCTGTAAAAGCAATGATTCTTATAGCGACCCGCTAATGCTTGATCATACCATGTCGCAATACAATTAGCACTACCTGAAGGTGCATAAAACCATAAGGCATTCGTAGCGGGGTAATAATATTCTCCTTTTAAGACACGAGCTGCTAGTTCTCGTTCTTTGATTGTGGAGCCAGAATAGAATAAATTACTATTAACACCCGCAAAACCTCCTGGAGATTGGTACACCATTTGACTAACGCTGGTAATATTTTTAAAAGTTAAACAATTAGCCAACACTCTATTTACACCAACATTTCCTACCATAAGCATACCATATTCACCTTCTCCAACAGCTTCAGCTCGCATTAATCTTGCTAAAAGATCTAAATCATTATCCGTATATGAAATTAAATTTGACATACTATCACCTAATATACTATATGAAAACCTAATTTAACTGTTACAAAGGAATTAGTATAAAAAAAAAGTATCGATAATACTTTAAAAGATATTATTAATACTTTAAACTTGATTAGATTGAGTCATTAAAATAACTAAAATTTGAGTTAATTTCTGATTTAAATTATCTGAAAAAGTACTATCTAAGGAATCATATGGAACAGCACCAGTTGTATCTTCATTAATCACGGCACCTTCTTCTATTACTCCTGTAGATGTTAAATTAAAGTTCATGACATTAACATCTTCCGAATAAAACATCATATTAAGTGCTAAGTTACTCTGATCATTAGTTCCTTGATAATTAAGTGACATTACAAGTTCCTCTGTAGTAAGATCACCAGTTACATTATAATTTGCTCCATTTTTCACCATTTCAATCTTACCAATAGAAGTATTATTTTCATCCATAATATTAATAGTTAAAGTATTTTCTTTGCTACGATCAAAAGTCATAGATATTACTTGATCATTCATAGCTATACTAAGAAGATTATTTTCTAGATAATATTGCATTTTGATACTATCATAATCATCTTCTATCACAAACTCAACCATTCTTTCTTCAAATGTAAAAGAGTCAACATAAACATTAATTTCAGGATAATAAGCGCTATCACTAGTTGTATCACTCATCTTATAATTAGAAAAATCACTATAAAATCTTGTTAAAATTTCTGTTGCTCTATCATCTTGTTGTAAGTCACTTAATATGTTTTTAGCAATATCATTCACAATTTTGTCTGTTAATGATAAAGTAATCTTTTTAGTTCTCGCTTTTTTTCCATCGATAGTAATAATTTGATTATTAGTAGTTGTAAAATATTCATCACGTAAATTATTTTTAAATGAGTTTAAAATCGTATCATATAGATAACTAATTTCATCTGTCGTAATTTCTACATTACTATCCATTTCACCTAGTTCGATATAATTAGCTAAAACATCTTGAATGAAAAGATATTGCTTATTATCTTGTATCAAATATTTCATATTTAATAACTCTGTTCCATTTAAATTACTATTTAAAGTCAATAAAGATTGTTCATTATCAGCATCATAACTAGTAATAATTGTAGTATCAACATTAGAAATATTCTCTAGTAATGTAACATATTCTGGTGTTAATAATTGTTCATTAACATCAATATCAAATTTCATTTGTTCTGTAGAAGTATAACTTTCTTGATTATTTTCACTAACACTGAAAAAATCCATAGCACTACCAAGCTCATTAGAAATCTCATCTACTGCACTAGCAAATATCCGTTTATTATTTCCTAAATAAAATAGATAAAAGCATCCCCCACCAATTAGAGCTATTCCTAAAATAACAATAATTGCTACCATTAATTTTTTTTTCATCTCACACCTCTTTATATTTTATATTATTAGTATAAAATAGGTTCAAAAGAAAAACAAGTATTCACATTATTTATTTTTGATTAGCTTGTAAAGCTGTAATAGCTACTGCTCCTACAATATCAGTGGCATTACATCCTCTTGATAGATCATTAATTGGTTTAGCTATACCTTGAGTAATAGGCCCATATGCTTTGGCTTTAGCTAATCTTTCAGTAATTTTATATCCAATATTACCTGCATCTAAATCAGGGAAAATCAAGGTATTAGCATGTCCTGCTATTTTACTTCCAGGTGCTTTCGTAGCTGCAATTTCTGGAATAATAGCTGCATCAAATTGTAATTCTCCATCTAACAAAAGATCTGGAAATTGTTCTTTAGCTAGTTCTACTGCTTTTTGTACTTTATCTACATCAGGACATTTTGAAGAACCATAAGTAGAATGTGATAAAAAGGCAATAATCGGTTCTTTTTCTACTAGTAATTGAAAAGTTTTTGCACTACTATTGGCAATTAAAGCTAATTCTTCACTAGTTGGATTTTGAATCATTCCACAATCGGCATATACAAATACTCCGTCAGCACCATAAGAACAGTTTGGTACATCCATCAAGAAAAATGATGACACAATTTTAGCTTCAGGACTTGCTTTAATAATTTGTAAGGCTGCTCTTAAAGTATCAGCTGATGAATGAACAGCTCCAGAAACTACACCATCCGCATATCCTAATTTAACTAACATACATGCAAAATAAGGGTAATCATGTAGCATTAAATCTTTAGCTTTTTCCAAAGTCATTCCTTTATGCTTTCTAAGTTCATAAAAAGATTCAATCAATTCATCTGTTTTATTATATGTTTTAGGATCAATTATCTTAGCATAACTAACATCTAATTGATGTTCTTTAGCAAAATTTAAAATAGTAGTTTCATCACCTATTAAAATAACATCAGCAAAGTTTTCCTTACCAATAATTCCAACAGCTTCTAAAACTCTTAAATCATCACTTTCTGGCAAGACAATTGTCTTTCTATTTTCTTTAGCACGAGTTTTTATTTTCTCAATTATATTCATAATATCTCTCCTCCATTATATCTTTTCGCCATTAAAATTATAATACAAATTTAATACGATGATGATATATTTTTATATATAATTTACATTATTTTTTTTAATTCTTGATATAGTTTTTCTTTAATCTTTTCTTCAGCAAAAATATAAGATATAGAATCATAATTACATTTTATGAGATCTTCTATATTCATATTAGTAGTTGATAAAATATAGTTATATTCATCTACTATATTGGTATTAGAAACAGTATCATTATCTGTATTAATTGAAACTTTTATACCATAACGATATAAATCTTCTATAGGATGTTTTTCCTTAATAGCTTCTGTTTGATAATTACTAATTACACAAATTTCTAATAAAACTTTTTTTTCTAAAATTTTATCCATTAGCATTTTATTATCTATACATTTTACTCCATGTCCAAGACGAGTTGTTCCAAAATTAAGAGCACTCATAATACTATCAGAACCTGCTGCTTCTCCTGCATGAATAGTAAAGGGAATATGTAATTTTTTGGCATAATAAAATATATGTTTAAAATTTTCTGTTGGGTATATCGCTTCTGAACCTGCTAAATCTATACCACATACTCCTTTATTTAAATACTTTTTAGCAATATCAATTGTTTTCATATTACCAAAATAAGTATTATCACGCATACAGCATAAAAGAAGACCACCTTCTATTTGATATCGTTTTTTTGCTTTACTCATACCATTAATTACGGCAGTAACTACTTCATCATAAGAAAGACCTAAGCTTAAATGCTTGCTTGGAGCAAATCTAACTTCTGCATAAATTACATTTTCTAAAGATAATTTTTTAAAAAGTAAATAAGTAGCAGTTTCTAATCTTTCTTTCGTCTGCAATAGTTGGCAAGGTAAAGAAAATTTAGTTAAGTATTCATTTAAATCTCGGCAACTCTGATCTACTTGTACTAACTTTTTCACCTGTTCTATACTGTAATTATATCCATCTTCCTGAAGCCATTGATACATAGTAGTAATATCTACTGATCCATCTAAGTGAAGATGCAACACAATTTTAGGAATTTCTTTAGTAGTAATCATGAAAATATCTCCTTATTTATTAGGATCAACTAATATTTTCACAGCATCAGATGTACCTGATGTTAATTGTTCATAAGCTTTTTGTACACCGTCAAGTCCTACTATATCATCTACAAATTTCATTACTTCTACTTTTTTACTACTAATTAAATCAATACAAGTTTGAAATTCTTCTTTTGTATAAGCAATAGCTCCCTTTATTGTTACTTCACTCATAACTGCTACTACAGTTGGAATCGTAATAGGTTGTAAAGAGACACCTACTAATATTACTAATCCGCCTGGTTTTACAGACATTAAAGCACTAGTAACGGCTTTATCATTACCACAACATTCTACTACAACATCAAAGCCATCATTAGTATCTTGTAATACTTCTTTCATCATATTTTCATCAGTAGCATCATAATACTTATCAGCAACACCAAGATCCACGGCCTTTTTACCACGAGCCTGATTAGTTTCACTAACAACTACTAAACTAGCTCCTTCTTGTTTAGCAAACATAGCAGATACTAAACCAATAATACCGCCACCAATAACTAAAACTTTCTCTCCAACCTTAATGTCTGCTAAATGGATGGCATGAAGTCCAACAGCAGTTGGTTCTACCATAGCCATTTCTTCATCTTTCACATTATCAGGCACTTTTAATACCATATCGGGTCTTACACTAATCATAGGAGCTAAAGCACCTGGATTAGTAAGTGATAAACCAGTCGCATAAGTCCAAGTTTCTCTACAATATTGAGGATTACCAGTACGGCATGCTTCACAATGACCACATGGAGAAATAGGCAACCCTGTAACTCTATCACCTACTTTTAAATCTTCTCTTGATCCGTTATCCACAACTACTCCACAGTACTCGTGCCCTAATACTAATCCTTTTGGTTCACCTAAATCCCAATAATGAATATCAGAACCACAAATTCCGGCCCTTTTAATCTTAATAATAACCTTTCCATCTTTTGCAAGCGGTTCAGGCATTTCTTTTGTTTCAAATTTTCTCTTTCCTGTTAATACAGCACATTTCATAAATATCCTCCTACTATTTTAATCTTATCACAAATAAATGCATTTACATTATTTTTTTTAGATTTTAACACTATTTTACATTTATTATATATAAGATAAGATTTCATCAAGCATAACAATTATTAAAACTATCAATAGAATTTTTCTAAATAAGGGTATTAGCTTACAATTTTTTATACTTACCTCATACGATATTGTGAAAGGAGGAATAATATGAATAATGATCAAAACAATATGAGACCATGTCCTGAAGGAAAAGATGAATGTTTATGCAAAGTAATCGATTGTATAAGCAAAACTGGTCCAACAGGATGTACTGGATGTACCGGACCTACAGGTCCTAGAGGAGCAACGGGGGCTACAGGTGCTACAGGAGCTACTGGTCCAACTGGAATGCAAGGTCCTACTGGGGCAACTGGTCCTCAAGGTGTAACTGGTGCAACAGGAGCTACTGGGGCTACTGGGCCAACCGGAATGCAAGGTCCTATTGGGGCAACTGGTCCTCAAGGTACAACTGGTGCAACAGGAGCTACTGGGGCTACTGGGCCAACCGGAATGCAAGGTCCTATTGGGGCAACTGGTCCTCAAGGTGTAACTGGTCCTACTGGTCCTACGGGTCCAACTGGTCCTGCTGCTACTAATATAAACAGTTATGCAATGGTACACGATGAAACAGATGCTGCAGTTGGTGTACAACAACCAATAAGATTCCAAACAACTAATATTTCAAGTAAAATTACGTATGATCCTAACACTGGTGATTTCTCAATACCTGAAGAAGGAATCTATATTATTCACTGGTGGATCAATGTTCGCCATAGTGATCAAAAGAATTCTAGCTGTGAACCAAAAACATTAGGTGTTGAATTTCATCAATTCTGGCCAAATGATGTACTAATCGCTCATTCTTCTACTCACAATAAACTTACTTGCTGTGACACAGGAACAATTAGTGGAAATGCTATTTTTGCAGCTTTACCAGGTGCAAGCTATCGTTTCATTAATACATCTGACGTCGACTTTAGATTAGTACCAAATGATCTATACTCAGGAGCTGTATCTATTACTAGAATTTTATAAAAATTATATTATACAAAATCCACATAAAAAATATACTGATATAAAATCAAGGGAGAAAACTCTACAAGTTTATTTACCCCTTGATTTTTTATTATCTAATATATAAAATCAACATCATGGGTCAATTGAAAAGGTAAATGCAACTTTGAACGATTAACTGCAACTTTTGAGTGAATTATTAATAACAACCAAGGAAAAGTCTTGG
>CAJFVY010000026.1 GCA_904420615.1 uncultured Bacilli bacterium
TGATTTTAAAAATATTGAAAATCTTATATTTAATGTCATTCCTTGTATTTAATTTACTTTACGTCAAATTTTTATGCGATTACCTTAACTTTTTTAGTAAAAAGAGTAGTAAAAGATCATTAATTGATAAATCTCACAAACCTCTTGCCAAACATCCTAACGTTCACTCACACAGATATAGAAATTAAATGGATTAAAAAACTAATCCTCCACCCATAATAATTTTTCTATGTGAGTTATATGGAAAATTATAAATAAATTGTGGATATTCAAGGCATGATTTCCCATTATTAAATTATTAAGAAAAATAAATTTTTTATTATAAAAACTCTAAATATGTTACTAAAAATTGTTATTCTGGAAACAATAGTAAGAAATTCTATCAAGATACTGTAATTGACAACGCTTCTTATGAAAGGTTTATTTATCCTTATAAAGAACAATTTTCGTAAGAAACTTGATTTTGCAAAACAGTCATAATTTATTTTGAATATAAACCATTAACAACCCAAACTGATATAAGCAGGAGTTTACTCATACTCCAAAAAAGATAGAATCCCATCCACTCGATTTATTACTAAATGAGTTAAATGTTAAACATCAATTAAGTATACTTAGAAATCCAAGACACAATGGTAAATTTAAACGTAGTCATAGAAATGATCAAAATAGATTTTATAATTATTTTATTCTTATGATGATTTATTAAAACACATGAAAAGTTATTTAAATCGTTCTAATAATATTCCAGTGCAAGTACTAGGTTGGATTTATTCTATTGAAAAAAACATTTTAAAAGAAGCTTGTACTAATGCACAGCTTCCTAATTAATATTTTTGACGACTTTTTGGCCTCACATCATTGATAATTACACAAAATTAACTAAAATTAATTAGAGAACTAATCGTTTTTGATGAGAATTATTTAACTTATCTTCTTCTTTATTATAAGAAAATGATTTTATAAAATCAAGTTCTGCTCTAATCATATTACTATCATCATTTGCTTGTTTTATAAAAGAATCTTCACCAACAATTTCATATAAATGAATTTTATACTTATCATCAACAAAAAATAATGCATGTTCACTATATTCATCGCCATCATAGTTATTAGCTATTTCGTGAATTTTAGTTGAAGCTAAATAAGCTTGATATATAATATCTTTATATTCATTTAAATCAATATCAGGACTTTTACTTTTAATTTTTGCAAATGCACAAGAATCATTAAAAATATAATCATAATGAAGCTCTATATCTGGTGGTAAATCTCTAGGAGATATGCCTTGTTCTGCATATGTTAAAATAGGATTTCTTAATGCTAAAGCAAGCACAGTAGATTGGTTATAATAATCATAAAGACCTTTTTCCGAAAAAACACTAATTGTACCAGAATACCATAACTCACTTAAATTTGTAATTTGAAAATCAGACATAATAAAAGCCTTTCTATGGAATTTCTGTCTTTGCACTTCAACAAAGTTTTTTAGTTCATTTTCTTCATTACTAAAACATGCTGGTACATTAACTTCCGGAAAATCGCCAACGGAAACTGGTAAACAAAATTTATAAGTACCATTTTTCATATCAATTGCTTTTTCTACATCATCAAAATTTTCAAAAGCATAAATCGGAAGTGAATAATCTTCCAAACATTCCCTAAAAATTTTTGCACTAAATAATCTTAACATAATAAACCATTCCTCTCAATTAAAATATAATTTAAAAATTGTTATTTTTGTAACAACATACTTGAATTATACAGAAAGAATAAATATAATAAAAATATAAATTTTTCATACCAGAAATAACAAACGGTTATAATTAAGAGGTGGATATATGAATATAAATTACGAGTTATATAAAACTTTCTATTATGTAGCAAAAAATAAAAACATTACCAGAGCGTCTCATGAATTAATGATTAGTCAACCAGCAGTAAGTAAATCAATGAAAATACTAGAAGAACAACTAGGATGTTCTTTGTTTATTAGGAATAAATATGGAGTTACTTTAACAGAAGAAGGAAAAGACTTTTATAATAATATAAAACCTGCAATTGAAATGATTGAACATGCCGAAGAAACATTAAAAGAAACTTTGAATTTAAGTTATGGAACCTTAAATATTGGTATAAGTAATACATTAACAAGAAAGTATTTACTTCCCTATATAAAAATATTTAATGAGAAATATCCACAAATTAAAATAAAGATCTCTACTAGTCCTACTTTTGAATTAATAACTCAAGCTAGAAATGGTTTGATTGATTTTATAATTTTAAATTTACCTTATGAATTACCACTAGATTTTAAGGAAATAAAATTAAAAAAGATCCATGATTGTTTTATTGCAAGTAATAAATGGAGTGAGCTTAAAAATAAGATTATTCCTTTAAAAGAAATGAATAATTATCCATTAATATTAATAGCAAAAAAATCAAATACAAGAACATATTTAGATAATTTTTGTGAAAAGAATAATATAATACTTACACCAGAAATGGAATTAGAAAGTCACTCTTTAGTAACAGCATTCACAAAAATTGGTATGGGTATTGGTTTTGCTACTAAAGATTTTCTATCAAAAGACTTAAAAGAAGGTAGCTTATTCGAAATTAAAACAAATCCTGATATTCCGCCAAGGTATATTGGAATAACATATTTAAAACAAAAACAATTAAGCAAGGCTTCTTTAATATTTTTAAATTTATTAAGCAATACAAAAAACTAATTCTACCATCAAACAGGATAGGCAATTCTGATAGTATAGGACTACAGTTTCTGCAAGATTGAGTCCATTTTTTAGTTATATCTTAGTTGCTAAATATAAACATTTCATAAGTGATATATCATTTGGATAAACTGACTTAGTTTTTATATATTTTCTAAACTGTCTATTTAAAGATTCCATAGTATTAGTTATATACATTATCTTTATTTTATCTGAAAACTAGAAGCATGAACATATTATTTCGTAATATGTATATAAGTTTTTATGACAAGTATTATGAGACAAAAAGAAAAATATAAACAAAATTAAATATGATATTTGATACGTTATTGATACGTTTTACCAAAAAAAAGAAATCTATCATTAGATTTCCTTTATTTTTTAATGGAGGGCCTAGTCGGATTTGAACCAACGATCAGGGAGTTGCAGTCCCACGCCTTACCACTTGGCTATAGACCCAATTCATAATATCAAAGTATGTATTACTTCTACATCTGCAAATAGTATTTTACACTACTGTCTTTCCTTTGTCAATTTTTATCATAAAATACTTTATTAAATTTATATGAGTCTATCCTAATTTTATTCTAATTATAATCATTATTTATCTATTTTTCTATTTGTTAACCAATCTAAAGATAAATTATATTGTTCTGCTAATTGATAAGCAAAAGCTGTTAAAATTAAAGTTTTTCCTGCTTCATAGGCAGATATAGTAGATTGGGTTGTGTTTAATATTTCAGCAAGTTGTAATTGTGTTAATCCTTTGGATTTTCTGAAAATTTTAAGATTATTACCAATTATTTTTTTATCTAATTCTACTTTTTTAGTTGGTTGATTTACCTTAGATAAACCTAATACATAGTCCATACTAGCATTAAATTTGTTACATAATAAATTTAATCTTTTTAAAGGAATAAATTCTGCTCCACTTTCCCATCTAGAATAATTAGCTTGACTAGTATTTAAAAGTGCAGCCATTTGAGTTTGATTCATATTTTCTTTCTCTCTAATATCCAATATTCTTACAAAATACAATTCAATCACCAGTTTTAATTTTCGCATTTTGCTAAAAAATATTAGTCTTTTATGCTGTAATACGATTTTTCGTGTTAGAATTAATATAAGTAAGATTAATTAACCATATCTCATTAACCAAATTAATCTTACTTTTCATAATGAGAGGAAAAATTATGTTATTACAAGTTAAGTTGCTAATTATCAGTTCTTTATTTATCTTCTTCACCACTATCACTATTATTATTGATAGCAAGAGAAAGAAAAAATGGAAAGATCATTCTAATACATTAGAATATAAAGAAAGAATAAAACTATATTATAAAATAAAGAAGCGGCAAAAACAAAAAATTACTAAAATGAGACGAGAATTAATTAAATTTCGTTTCATGAAAAAAATAGGATTTAAAAAAAATAGACCAGAAACCTGAAATAAACTGTCAAGCTATCATTATTCTACATAATTCGACAATTCTATTTATCTATTGAATAATCAGCATTTTATCAAGAATGATTTACTGTAAAAAAGTGTCAAGTTTGACATACCTTTTTATATTTGATATACTTGATACGTTCTTGTCGTAGGAGGAACGGTATGAAAAAAACAAAAATGATTAGTGCGTCGTTAGGATTTTTAGGAGTTTTAATGATCGCAGCTGCTATAATTCTACAGTATCATGCATTTCAAATAAATGATACAGAAAAAGCTTATCAGAAAGTAGCTATGAAAGATATGGCTGATGGAATTGTAGTAGAAACAGTAAAAAATGATGAGATCACAACTAAAACAGAAGAAATTAATGAAGAAAATATAGAAGAAAGCAAAAATACAGTAGAACCAACAGAAGAAGTTGTTGTGGAAGATGAAATAAAAGAAATAACAACTTATGAAGATGTTTCAACAATTCCAGTTGATCCTATTGTATATGATGGTTTAACCTTAAATCAATTAGCTGAAAAATTAAATAGATCTTTAAAAGCAGAAGTTTCTGGTAAGGGATATTTAATTGCTAGTCATGCTTTAGAATTAGGTGTTGATCCATATTTAGCTACAGCTATTATGTTACATGAAACAGGTTGTAACAGTGGTAAATGTAGTACTTTAGTAACTAGTTGTAATAATGTAGGTGGTCAAAAAGGCGGACCAAGTTGTGGTAATGGATCTTATAAAGTCTTCCCTACTCTAGATGAGGGAATTATTGGTTTTATTGATAACCTATATAATAATTATGTTGCTTATGGTTTAACAACAGCAGAAACAATGAATTCAAAATATGCTGCTAGTACTACATGGGCTGCACAAGTTAATAATTATATAGCTATGATCAGGAGTAATTAAACTCCTGATTTTTTTGTCTAAATATTTTGTTTATTATTAAAAATAACAAACCATGATTGATCATAGTATTTCACTAGGAGGATTCCTTTATGAACACGATCAATACTAATGGTTTAAGTAAAGAAGAAGTAAAAAAATCTCGTGAAAAGTATGGAAGCAATGCTTTAGTTAGTATTCATAAAGATACTTTTTTCAAGCAATTACTAAGAAGTTTAGGAGACCCTATTATAAGAATTCTATTAATTGCCTTAGGTATTAAAACTATATTCTTATTACAAGACTTTGATTGGTATGAAACAGTAGGAATTGTGATTGCTATTTTTTTGGCCTCTTTCATTTCTACTCTATCAGAATATGGTAGTGAAAAAGCTTTTGATAAATTACAGCAAGAAGCTTCTAAAACAAAGGCAAAAATAAAACGTTTTGAAAGTGTAACAGAATTATCTATTGAAGAAATTGTCGTAGGAGATATAGTCTTATTAGAATCAGGAGAAAAAATACCTGCTGATGGAATATTATTAGAGGGTAATTTAATCATTGATGAATCTACAATTACTGGAGAAAGCAAAGAAATATACAAACATCCCTTTACAAAAGGATTAAATCCTACTGCTGAAAATGAACTATTAAGAGGTAGTGTCATTTATCAAGGAACCGGTAAAATGTTGGTTACTAAAGTTGGAGCAAATACATTTTATGGAAAGATTGCAAATGAATTACAAGAAGAACAACCAGAAAGTCCCTTAAAGCTAAGACTACGTCATTTAGCTAAAATCATTAGTAGAATGGGATATTGTGGAGCTGTTTTAGTAGCTTTGTCTTACCTCTTTTCAGCAATCATTGTAGATAACCAATTTAATCAAGTGAAAATATTAGCTTTACTTAGTGATCCTTCTCTACTCTTTGCCCATTTACTTTATGCTTTAACACTAGCAGTAACCATTATTGTAGTATCAGTTCCAGAAGGCCTACCTATGATGATTACCTTAGTCTTATCTTCTAATATGAAAAAAATGTTAAAAAATAATATCTTAGTACGTAAATTAGTAGGAATTGAAACAGCAGGAAGTTTAAATATTTTATTTACTGATAAAACTGGTACTCTAACAAAAGGAAGTTTGGAAGTAGTTGGAGGAATTTTAGGAAACGGAAACTTTTTTAGAAGTGGAAAAGAACTCATTTCTCATCAAGAATACTTAACAGAGTTAGATAACGCTCTCATTAATAATAATAGCTGTAATTTTGATACTAGAAAGAAAAAATGGTTAGGAGGAAATGCTACTGATAAAGCCTGTGTAGGATTTATTACTACTTCAAACCCTAAAGTATTAAAGAAAATAAAGGAAAAACCTTTTAATAGTAAGGATAAATATTCTTTTGTAACAGTAAAAGATCAAGATGAAATTACTTATATTAAGGGAGCACCAGAAATATTATTACCAAAATGTAGTAGTTATCTTAGTATAAGTGGAAAAGAAGCAAAACTTACTAGTACAACTCAACTAGAAAAAGAAATTGAGCGTTATACCACTCAAGGCATTCGAGTTATTCTAATTGGATATACTAAATCATCTATTAATAGAATTACTTTGCTTGCTATTTTATTAATAAAAGATGAGTTACGTGATGAATCAAAAGATGCTGTTAAATTAGTTCAACAAGCAGGAATTCAAGTAGTTATGATAACAGGAGATAATAAAAAAACAGCTACTTCTATTGCCAAAGAAGCTGGTATTATTAAAAGTCAATCAGATCTTGTATTAACTAGTAAAGAACTAGCGTCTCTAACTGATGCAGAACTAAAGTCAAAAATACCAAATTTAAGAGTAGTAGCAAGAGCTTTACCTCAAGATAAAAGCCGTTTAGTTCGAATCTCGGAAGAGTTAAATCTGGTAGTGGGTATGACTGGAGATGGTGTAAATGATGCGCCAGCTTTAAAAAAAGCAGATGTTGGATTTGCTATGAATAGCGGTACAGAAGTAGCTAAAGAAGCCAGTGATATTATTCTTTTAGATAATAATTTTTATTCTATCACCAAGGCTATTCTTTTTGGACGTACCATATTTAAAAGTATTAGAAAATTTATTATTTTCCAATTAACTGTTAATTTTTGTGCTGTCTTCTTATCCATTATTGGTCCATTTATAGGAGTAGCAAATCCTGTTACTGTAATTCAAATGTTATGGATCAATATGGTAATGGATACTTTAGCGGGTATTGCTTTTTCTTATGAACCACCACTATTAGAATATATGAAAGAGCCACCAAAGTCTCGTGATGAACCAATTTTAAATCGTTATATGATACATGAAATAGTTTTTATTGGTCTTTATTCAGTAGCTTTATGTATCTTTTTCTTAAAGAGTCCTATGATACACTCATTCTTTAGAACAGATATAAATGATAAATATTTCTTAACTGCTTTCTTTGGATTATTTATCTTTATGACCATTTTCAATAGTTTCAATGCCAGGACTTCTCGCTTAAATATATTAGCTAACTTATCTAAAAATAGAATATTTATAGGTGTTATTTTACTAATTGTTATTGTGCAGCTTTTATTAATCTATTATGGTGGAGATTTATTTAGAACAATAGGTCTTAGTCTAAAAGAAATTGAGATTATGTTATTGTGTGCTTTTACAGTAATACCAGTAGAATTTTTAAGAAAACTTTATTTAAAAAAGAAACACAAGCTTGGGCATGTATAACTTTGATATCTATTCTATTTATTAACTACTAAAGTTATGGATCACTTAAATAATTTAAGTCATTATTTTCACATATTTTCTTTATTTAATACTTTTTCTACTTCATGAATTAATTCCTCTTTATTAGGAAGATAATAAGTATAAGTTGAAGCGAATAATCTATTAGATAATCCACCTAAAGCATACTCCATAGTGATTTCTTTTTTACCCCGACATAAAATGATACCTATTGTTTCACTATCCACTTCATCTCTAATCTCATTATTATAATAATTAATATACATGTTCATTTGACCTATATATTCTGGTTTCATATCATCCATTTTTAAATCAATTAACACATAAGATCTAAGTATTTTATTATAGAATACTAAATCAACATAGTAATGAGTGTTATTATCTAAAGTTATTCTTACTTGATTCCCAACATACATAAAGCCTTTTCCAAGTTCCATTAGAAATGATGATAAATGACCTATTAAACTTCTTTCTAAGTCACTTTCAAGAATCGGCTTTCCCTCTTTTATACCCAAAAACTCAAATACATAAGGCTCTTTTAATATATCAGTAGGATTACTTATTGTTTGTCCTTTTTTAGCTAATTCAAGCACTTTTTCCTTATTAGTATTTCCTTTAGAAAGTAATAATCGTTGGAACAATGAAGAATCAATTTGTCTTTTTAACTCTCTTTTAGACCAATGAGAATTAATACATTCTTTTTCGTAAAAACTTCTTTCGTCGTCATCTTCAATATATATTAAATAACAATAATGTGACCAACTTAAATTTCCAGCCAGTGGTTGGAAATTTTTATATCTAATATAGAATAATCTCATATTATAAATAGCTGATAAACTAAATCCAGTCCCATATCTATTCGTCAATTTCTTTGATAAATTCATTAAAATTTCCTTACCATATTCAGCACGTATCTTACCGTTTTGTTCATTTTCAATTATTATTTTACCTATATTAAAATAAGTATTAACCAAAGTATTATTAATTTGATAACTCATTATAGCTTTATTAGTTACAATTATTTTTTCAATTTGATTAAATAAATCATTAACTATTTTAGTATTGGTTTTAAATTTCTCTGTTGTATTTTTAGTCATTTGCTCCCTCCTTAAATAAAGTGCTTTCACCTTATCATAAAAAGAAAATAATTACAAATAATCTAATTCCTTTAATCTCAAATAAAAACTAGCTGGATTATTCAAAATTCATATTCTAGCTAGTTGTTTTATTATTTTTTACTTTTTTTATTATATCAATTTCTAATTTTTTATTTTATTTTTACTATTTTAAATTTAATAAATAAAATAATTAATTTTTTTAATCATTATCTATATCGACTTAAAACTAAATTCTTGTTGTTGCTTTGAATCATTCAATGTAGAAATTGATGCACCATAATATTGATTAACACTTTCAATATATTCACTATCTTTAATAGAGTTAATATCGATATCTAATATCTTAAAAGCACCAGAATAAGAAATACCATTTGCTAATTTTTCATTCAACTCTAATATTTTCTTAGTAGTATCTTTATCTTTTCTTGTTAATAGATAACTACTAAGTAAAGTTCCAAAAAAATATTCATAAGAAACTACGGGATCAAATTTGCAGCGACTAGATCCATAAAATTCTGAAGCAACCACTTCGATCATCTTATAATAGTCTTTATCTTCAAAAGTAGATGGTATTAATTTATCTTGATACATTTTTATAAAATGAATATCTTTTTTATTTATTGGCCCTAGTTTATTTTCTAAATTTAAAGCAGTCGTTTCGTAATAAAGATCCAGTGTTAAGTCATAAAAATCTAAATATCTTTCTACTCTCATTTTAGATATTTCATTTTTTGAATATCCTTTTTGCTCTAGAAATTCTAGATATTCATTCTCCATATAAATAGAAATAAATTCTGTAAGTAACTCCCTAGAACGATAGGTACTTTCATTTAAATAATGAAAAAATTCATGTATTAAAACGTTACTATCCAAAAGAGTTCCTTTAAAATCCACATTAAAATAATTATGTCCTTTTCTTACTCCAGCACGATTTAGCGAATAGGAATAAAATCTATCTTTAGAATTATCAAAACCAAAAATTCCCTTTTGAAATGCTTCGTCAAACTTTTCTACATAAGAAGTTCCTAAAGTAGCTAAATATTCTCTTACTAATTGAATAGAAGTAACACCATCTATTTTTTCAGTAAATCGAAATTTAATTTTTTCTTTATCTTGGTATGGATCTATTAAATTTTTAATTTCACTTAATAATTCTATATTACGTCCTAAGTTAATGATATAAAATTCTCTGTTGTTTTTCTGCAGATAGTTTTCTAAATCTCCATTTAGTTGTGTTATATCTATCATAATATATTCCTTTTTAATTTACTGCTAAAAGACTAAGACTTACGCGTTTATTATCTTTGTCTATCTTTTCTACATAACAATCGACAATATCACCTACGGAAAATTTTTCAGCAGGATCAGCAAGATATTCTTTAGATAGTTTAGAGATATGAGCTAGTCCATCATTCTTTAGACCAATATCAATAAAAAGACCAAAATCGACCACATTACGAACTGTTCCTTGTAATTTGTCACCTATTTTTAAATCTTCTATATGTAGAATGTCGTTACGTAAAATAGGCTGTGGATATTGATCACGAATATCACGGTTAGGTTGTTTTAATATAGAGATAATATCTTCTAGAGTATAAGAATCAATAGAAAGCTCTCTAGCAACATCATCTATTTTAATACGGGAAAGAGCATCTTGTAAGTCTTTACTACCAATATCATTAAGAGAAAAGTCTAAATATTTTAATAGTTGCTCTGCTTTTTGATAACTTTCAGGGTGAATAGCAGTTTGATCCAAGGGATTTGTTCCACCAAGGATACGTAAGAAGCCAATTGCTTGTTCATATATTTTAGGACTCATTCCTTTTATTTTTGATAATTCTTCTCTATTTTTAAATTCTCCGAATTGATCACGAGTATTAATAATTTCTTTAATCACTCTCTTATTAAGACCAGATATATAATTTAAAATAGAAGAACTTGCTGTATTAATATCTACACCTACTTGATTTACTACTTTAGTAACTACAAAGTTTAAAGACTGATCTAACTTAGAAGTTGTAACATCATGTTGATATAGTCCAACTCCAATGCTTTTTGGATCAATTTTGACAAGTTCAGAAAGAGCATCTTGTACTCTTCTACCAATACTAATAGCACTTCTTTTTTCTACAGTTAAATCTTTAAATTCTTCTTTAGCTAAGGGAGACGCTGAATAAACAGAAGCACCTGCTTCACTAACAATAATATATTCTACCTTTCTTTTAGCCTCTTTTATAGTATCAGCAATAAAGCTTTCACTTTCTCGTGAGGCTGTACCATTCCCAATCGCAATAATATCAATCTGATATTTATCAATTAATTCTAAGACTTTCTTCTTAGAGTTTTCGATATCATTATGAGGTTCTGTTGGATAAATAACTGCTATTTCTAATAGTTTCCCTGTCTTATCAATTACTGCTAACTTACATCCGGTACGAAAAGCTGGATCATAGCCCATAACGGTTTTATTTTTAAGAGGTGGAGTCAAAAGAAGTTTTTCTACATTTGTTTTAAAGTTATCAATGGCTCTATCTTCCCCTTTTTCTTTTAAATCACTTCTAATTTCACGTTCAATACTTGGTAAAATAAGTCTTTTTAAACTATCATGAATGGCTTCTTCGATAATAGGACAAACAAAAGAGTTTTTATTTTTAATTGCTTTATTCTTGACAAACTCCTCTATTTTCTCATGATCATAAACCAATTTAACAGTAAGAATGCCCTCTTTTTCACCACGATTAATCGCTAAAATTCGATGGGGTTTAATTCTTTTTATTGCTTCCTCATACTCATAATAATTAGCATATACTTTATTTTCATCTTCAGCATTCCTAGCATTTTTCTTTATCTTACTAGTAATCATACCATTTTTATAAATATAACTTCTTATCCATTTTCGATAGTAAGCATTATCACTAATCCATTCTGCTATAATGTACTGTGCTGAAGTAATCGCAGACTCTATATCCTTGACCTTATCATTTAAATATTTACTAGCAATCTGTTCTATTGTACCTTTTTCGGGACAAGACATGATAATTTTAGCCAAAGGTTCTAGACCATTTTGAATAGCCAAAGTAGCTTTTGTCTGTTTCTTTTCTTTAAATGGTCGGTATAAGTCTTCTACTTCTACTAACTTTTCACACTTCATAATGGCATCTTTTAACTCATCCGTTAATAAATCTTTTTCCTCTATCAAACGAATAATATCTTCTTTTCTTTTTAAAAGATTAAGTTGATATTGATAAACATCATCAATTTGTTTGATTACTTCTTCATCTAAAGCCCCTGTCATTTCTTTTCTATATCTAGCAATAAAGGGGATCGTATTTCCTTCTTCTAATAATTTTAATACTGTGGTTACTTGTTTTATACTAATCTTTAAGTCTTTACTAATTTCTTCGATTATTTTATCATTCATTTTTTAAACTCCTCTCAAAAAGAAGACTAACTGTCTTCTTAAAAACCAACTCTTAATATTTCAAATGTTACATTGTTACTAACACCATAAGATAATGCTTCTGCACTTGTGTTAAACAATAAATCAAAAGCAAACTTTTTATCTTTACCGATATTTGGTCCCCTATCTAACACGATTCCAATAAAATCTCCTACTGCACTTCCTGTAACTTTCACAATGGTACCAAAAGGATATTCACTACCACCAGATAGAATTCTTACTTCTTGATATTCATTATCAACGAATGTAATTTTATCTTTAATGCAATATCCATAAGCTGTATAGTCTCCAATATCCGCACCATAACCACTCATACTAGATACAAAAACTTCATTTCCAGTTGTAATTACAGGCTCAGTAATGTTCTCTTGGTTTGTAGTAGTACTTTCTTCCTGATCTCTAACATCAGTTTCTATTTTCTCATCTTCTACTATTTCTTCTTTTACTTCTTCCTCTTCCACACTTGCTTCTTCAGGCTCTTTAGTTTCTTCTACTACATCGCTTTGTCTATTGACATTGCTCTGTTTAAACTCTTCACTATTTATATAACTAATATTTTTGTAGGTTTCAATTTTATTTACAGTTGGCTGTGTTGTAGTAACTACTAAAGTACAAGCAACAGCCAGGAAAAAATTAACAATATAAATTAACTTCCGCATTTTACGCACCTCTATTATATTTTATCATATAGACATATGATTTACAATATATTTACATGTGTTCATTGTAAATTGTGTTCATTGTAAATTGCATCTACTATTCTTGATAAAAACTTTTAATTACTTCATAGTCGGAATAAGGTTGATATTCATTTCCAATAGCCATATAATTATCTCTTCCTTTACCAGCAATTAAGACAATATCGTTAGGCTTTGCTTCTTTTAAAGCTTGATAAATTGCCTCTTTCCGATTAATAATTCTCTCATAATTATTTAATTTACTATCTCCTATTAAATCATCAATTATAGTATTACAATCTTCGTTACGTGGATCATCCATAGTAAAAATAACATGATCAGATTTTTCCAAGACAATCTTTCCCATATCTTTTCTCTTCTCTTTTTCTCTACCACCTGCAGATCCAGTAACTGTAATAATTTTATTTTTCTTAATCTCATTTAAATAAGTTAATACTTTCTCTAATGCATCAGGAGTATGAGCATAATCTAGTATTACCATATATTGAGTAGTAAAAGGCATTACCTCCATCCGTCCTTCAATTTGAGATAAACTAGATATAACAGGAATTAAATCATCAAAACTTTTGTTATAACATAAACAAGCTAAAAAAGCCGCTGCTAAATTCATAATATTAAAATTACCAAGAAGGGGTGATACAACATGATAAGTCTTATAATCATAAACCATTGTAATCATAGTCTTATTTTTTTCTACATGAAAGTTCTTAATATACAATGTATCTGTTTCTTTTAATCCATAAGTTACTATCTTGCCCTTAGCATTCTTCCTAAATAAAGAATAATACTGATCACTACTATTTAAAATAGAAAAGCCATCCTCTTTTACTTGACGAAATAATTGACATTTACAATCAAGATAATTATCAAGTGTCTTATGAATATTTAAATGGTCCTGCGTTACATTAGTCATAATAGCAATATCATATTTTATATCATCTAAACGATGTCTAAAGAATGCTTCACTACTTGCTTCCATACAAATAGTTGTACAACCAGCTCGTAAAAACTCATCAAAATAAGGATACAACCGGTCTACATCAGGTGTAGTATTGCGCATACTGAAATGCTTCCCTTTAAATTTGCGACCATTAGTGCCAATATAAGCACATGAAGTTCCTAATAACTGATAGATTATTTCTGCTACTGTTGTTTTACCATTAGTACCCGTCACTCCTATCATATAAGCTTTTTTATAAGGATAGTCATAAAATTTAGCACATAACTTTCTAAGCTCTACATTAGTATCTTTTACTCTTATAATAGGAACACTTTTTTTCCCTACATCTTTACTTACTACAATAGCACTAGCACCAGCAGCAATAGCTTCATCAATAAAATCATGACGATCGGCAGTCACTCCCATCGTACAGACGAAAATATCACCAGGAGTTACTTCTTTAGAATTAATTTTTATTGCTTTAATCACTCTATCATCCTTTATATCATATAATTCACTTAACTTTTTCATAAGAACAATTACCTCCTTGTTCATTTAAATAATTAATATTTATCTACTATAGCATAGACTATTCTATCCTTTTAGGTTACTATTATAAACACTACTAAATAATATTTCTTTTTACTTCTATATTACCATTAGAAGAACTTCTTAGCAATTCTTTTTAGCGAATCTTAACAAGAGCAAAAATCAGTATGGATAACTTTAGAAAAAATTAATAAATCATTAATAAACTAAAAACCTCGTTTCAATATTCAAAAACGGGGTTTTTAGTAAAGAAAAAGAATTTATTGTACTGGACCAATATATTTTATATTCAATTCACTTGGTATCTTCCAACCGGCACTACCATAATTTTTTACTTCAATTTGATATTTTAAACGACTAGCATCACTAGGAATAGATGAAACATCTTCTGATAATCTACAAGATTCTTTATTATCAACCTCAAATGAAACAATAGCACTTGAACCAAGTACATTACCAATAGATTTAATCTTAGTTCCAAATTGTTCTACAAAAGCACTTAGTTTATCTCCTGTAATTGACTCTACTTTAAAGTTTGTAGCATGACATTTTTGTTCTTCTGTAATCATTTCACTACCAAAAGCTGAGCTAATAGTTGTAGCAGTATCAAAGTCAATATTAAATCCTGTAGAATCACCAATAAAGCCCATTACTAAATCTCCACCAAGAGATGTCAATTCTTGTGTCGTAGGATCAAAACAACTAACCATAGTATTATAATCCATCTCATCACTTGCTGTCATAAACGTCTTTACAACTCCATCTGGTGTAGATACCATATACGTGAAATAAAAATTAATTAGAGCAATTATAAGAGCAAAGAATGAAGCAGTAACACCTATCTTAAAGGCTATCCCACGTCCTTTTTTTACTACATTTACTCCTGTTTTTACTACTTCTTCTCCTATTCCTGAAGAAACCTTAGGAATAGATTGTTCTTTTATTTCATTTTCTTTTCCATTATCTTGTATCTTATTTATATTAGTTAAATTCTCACCACAGTTTTGACAAAAACGATTAGTATTATCATTTTTAGTACCACATTTAGGACAGTACACACTATTCACCATCCTTATTATTAACTCTAATAATACTTATTCCTACAGTATAATCATTTAAAACAACATCTTGTACTAAATCTTTATCTTCTACTAATTGCTCTCCTAGTGTTTCATTTTTAATATATTCTTCATAATCTTTCAACATTTCTTTTACTTCTTCTTCTGCTGAATAGTAAATAATGATATGATCTGTGATTACTAAGTCTTTTTCTTTTCTTAAACTTTGTACTTTACGTACAAACTCACGAGCTAATCCTTCACCCAATAATTCTTTTGTAAGAGTGGTATCTAAAATAACACTAACATTACCATTAGTAGAAGCACAATAACCTGGTTTACTCTTAACAGTAGTCACAATCATATCTTCTGTAATATCCATCTCTTCACCTTGAAAGTCTAACTTATAATGACCTAGTTTTATCATATTAACATCGTTAATATCTAGTTTACTAACTGCCTCTTGGAAATCTTTCATCTTATTACCAAGCATCTTTCCTACTACTCTAAAATTAGGTTTTACAATATAATCCATATAATCGCTCATATCTTCTTTATAAACAATTTCTTTAATATTTAATTCTTCTTTAATAATATTTTCCATATCACTAACTAGAGCTTCATTATTTGCTTGAAGAATCATAAAGTTAAGTGGTTGTCTAACTTTTATCGATACATCTTCACGAGCATTTCTTCCTAAACTACAGATATCACGTACTAAATTCATACGATATTCTAATTCTTTATCAATTAAAGTAGCATCATACTTAGGAAAATCTGCTAAATGAACGGAATCTTCATCTGTTAAATTTTGATAAATCTCTTCTGAAATAAATGGTGTAATTGGTGCTGTAATCTTACATAATGCTACTAATACTTCATAAGTAGTCAAATAAACAGCTTTTTTAGATTCTGTTAATTCACTTTCCCAGAAACGACGACGATTACTTCTTATATACCAATTAGATAAATCATCATTTAGAAAATCAACTACTAAATGAACCACTTTGTTTAAATCATACTCTTCATATGCTGCTGTTATGTCTTTTAAAACATTATTTAGTCTTGATATCAACCATTTATCAGTAACATCTCTTTTAAATACTGGAATATTATACTCTCTTGGATCTAAATGATCAGCATTAGCATACATTTCAAAGAAAGAGTAAGCATTCTTAAAGGTTGATAAATACTTTGAATATACTTCTTTTACTCCATCCATATCAAATTTAATTGGTGTCCATACTGGTGAAATATAAGGTAAGTAAAACCTAATAACATCAGCACCATATTGATTAATTAAATCAAATGGATCTACAATATTACCTTTAGATTTACTCATCTTCTTACCATATTTATCTAGTAATAAATCATTGACTAAGACATTTTTATATGGACTCTTACCAGTTACAAAAGTAGAGATTAACATCAAAGTATAGAACCAACCTCTTGTTTGGTCAATTCCTTCTGAGATAAAGTCAGCTGGAAATTGATTTTCAAATAATTTTTTATTTTCAAATGGATAATGATATTGAGCAAAAGGCATAGATCCTGAATCAAACCAACAATCGATTACTTCACTTACTCTAGTCATAGCTTTACCACATTTTGGGCATTTAAGATGAATATGATCTACATAAGGACGGTGTAATTCAATTGTTTCATCGATCTCTTCGATGGCTTTGTCTACTAGTTCTTTTCTTGAACCAATCATCTCTTGATAACCACATTCACATTTCCATAAAGGAAGTGGAGTCCCCCAATAACGATCACGAGAAATAGCCCAATCGTTCATATTTAGTAACCAGTTACCAAAGCGTTTTTCTCCCACAAAGCTTGGATACCAATTGACTCCGGCATTGTTTTTAACTACTTTATCTTTAATTTTGGTAACTTCAAGATAATAAGATGGTTTAGCATAATATAAAAGTGGTGTATCACAACGCCAACAATGTGGATAGTTATGAACCATTTTTTCTTTTTTAAATAGTTTACCATTTTCTTTTAAGTATTTAATAACTTCTAAATCAGCATCAAAGACATACATGCCTTTCCATAATCCTTCTTTATATCTACCATCATCTCCTACAGGATTTAATACTGGTAAATCATATTTTTTACCAACATTATAGTCATCAGGACCAAAAGCTGGAGCAATATGAACAATACCAGTTCCATCTTCCATAGTTACATAATCATCAACTGTAACATAAAATGCTTTTTTATCTACTTTTAAACTAGGTATTAGCTGTTCATATTCCATATATTCTAGATTCTTACCACTATATTCTTCTAATACTTCATAGTCATCTCCTAATACTTTAGAAGCTAAAGCTTTTCCTACAATAAATTTATTACCCTTTGATAAAGCTAAAACATATTCTTCTCTTGGATTTACACAAAGAGCTACATTACTAATTAATGTCCAAGGAGTAGTCGTCCAAACTAAGAAATAAACATCTTCATCTTTTTTCTTCATAGGTACAATAACTGTATTAGCTGTTACTTCTTTATATCCTTGAGCAACTTCATGGGAAGCAAGTCCTGTTCCACATCTAGTACAATATGGTAATATCTTATGTCCTTCATAAAATAAACCTTCATCAAAGAATTTTTTTAGAATCCACCATTCTGTTTCAATATAGTTGTTATCATAGGTAACATAAGGATGCTCAAGATCAATGAACTGTCCCATTTCTTTTGTAAGTTTAGAAAAAGCTTTTTCATTTTTCCATACTAATTCCCGACATTTTTCATTAAACTCTTTGATTCCATAATCTTCAATATCTTTTTTACTATTAAATCCAAGCTCTTTTTCAGCTTGTAATTCAACTGGCAATCCATGCGTATCCCATCCTACTTTACGTAAGATATGATATCCTTGCATCGTTTTATATTTACAAAATGTATCCTTTAAGAACTTAGCCATCATATGGTGTAATCCAGGCATACCATTCGCCGTAGCTGGTCCATCATAAAATACAAAATTTGGTCCATCTTTTCTATTATCAATTGTTTCTTTAAGAATATCCTTCTTTTCCCATTCGTTTAAGATCTCTAATTCCACTTCATGAGTTTTATCTTTTTTCAATTCTTTAAATGCCATAATATTTCCCTCCTAAAAGAAAAAATCTATGTCATAAGGACGAAATAACTTCCGTGGTACCA
>CAJFVY010000027.1 GCA_904420615.1 uncultured Bacilli bacterium
CTCCTTTTATGCAAAATAAAAAGATATGATTTCTCATACCTTTCGTGGATATAACCTTAAACTATTAAATTTTTTTGTTGCGTACTTACGCGCGTTAGGACATATAATCCGTCATCATTTTTTAATATAATTTGTTCATGATCATTTGCTGTATTAACTAAACTTATTTTGTAATAATCACCATCTTGATACGAAGAAGATACATCATAATTGTAAACATCATCATTATTAACAATTTCTAAATTACCAGTCAATACATATCCTTTACTTTTTTCAATCTTATTTTGAAGATCTCCTATTACATCATTCACATCCGTTTTACCACATCCAGTTAGTAAAAGAGCTAAAACTGTTAATAACATCAAACACTTTTTTTTCAAATTTTTTCACCTCATTTATCTTCTCATTTCATTATATTAGTAACATATTCACAATATTCATGAATATTTTTCACTAAAAATGGCAATGATATAAATGATAAAGGAGGAAAGTTATGGAAATATTAAAAAAAATATGTCTAATTCTTATTATCATTGGAGCTATTAACTGGGCTTTCGTAGGATTATTTGAACTAGATTTAGTTGCTTCAATATTTGGTGGTAGTGATAATATGATTGCTAGAATTATCTACATCGTAATAGGACTTGCCGGAATAATAGATATTAGTCTTTTATTTGATCACGAAAGATAATCGAATTATGATAATTCGATTATTTTTTATTTTTTACTAGCTCTCATAATAATATTTTTACCAAATTTATTAATTAACTCATCCATTATTTTTTCAATATCATCTTCTTTTTTAGTAGTTGGTTCAAAAAGAGATAATTGTTCTTCATAAGATGTGGTTAAATCAGAAAATCTAATTCCTATATTTCTAATTGGTTCTTCACGAAAACTTTGATTTAATAAAAAAATTACTTGCTTTTCTATTTCATTAGTAGAACAAATAGGATTCAATAAAGTTAATTGACGAGAATAGCTTTTAAAAAGATAATTTTTATAAGTAATAGCTATAGACTTTGTATAAAGTTTCTTTTTACGAAGAGTAAAAGACAACTCTTCAACTTCTTCTTTCAACACTTTAATTAATTCTTCTTTATTAGTATGATCATAAGGTAGTGTTCTTGATACACTAAGGCACTTATTTTGATCTTTTCGTGATTCTACTATGCTATCATCGATTCCTAATGATGCTCTTTTTAAATAATCAGCTTGATTTTTAAAGTGTTTTCGTAATAATTCACTATTAGCTTTTGCTAAATCTCCTATCGTATGAATACCAAGACTTTTTAATGTATTAGCAGTGCTCTTTCCTACCATGAATAAATCAATAACTGGTAAGGGCCATAACTTTTCTTTAATTTCACTAGCATATAAAGTATGAACTTTATCTGGTTTTTCAAAATCACTTGCCATTTTAGCACATAATTTATTAGAACCAATACCAACATTCACAGTAAAACCAAATTTTTGTTTAATATCATTTTTAATCTTATTTGCTAGACCAAGGTAAGCATTACCATAAAGTAATTTAGTACCTGTTAAATCAAGAAAACACTCATCAATAGAATACTGTTCAATAATAGGTGTATAACTAGATAAGTAATTATAAAGTTTTTTAGATTGTTCCTTATAAAAAGCATAATTAGGAGAAAATACTTGTAAGTTATGACATTTTTTTCTAGCACTATAAAGAGTTTCTGCAGTAACAATGCCATACTTTTTAGCAATAGGACTTTTTGCTAACACAATCCCATGACGAAGTTTCTCATCTCCACCGATGACTGATGGAATAGTTCTAATATCTTTTTTATATCCATTTTTCAACAAATAAATAGCAGTCCAAGATAAAAAAGCATTATTAACATCAACATGAAATATAATTCTTTCCATAAGTCACCTTCTTTCACTAATATTATAATACATTTATTTAACTTTCATCAAAAAGAAAATACCCAAATTATTGGGTGTTCATAACTTTTTCCACAGTTCTTGCGGATAACTTTTTTTCTTTCTGATATTGTTTAGCACGTAATTCATTCTTTAAGCCAAACATAGCTTTTTGACTTTCTAGAGCTTTTTGTTCAGCTTCCATAATAGCAGGTTGATAGTCTTTTATTAATTTTTCAGTTTCTTTATTAATATCATCTCTATTTAAAACATTCACCTGATCACGAAGTTTTCTTAATGACAATAATAAATAATATCTAGCTTGTGACCTTTCACTATTAATTTCACTACTAGTTACCGTAACTCGATGCTTGTTATTCATTATTTTATCTAGAAACTTAAAACGCATAGCACTAAAACTAGAATTATGAGTATTAAATGTTTGATAACGAAAGTTAAAAGAGTCTATTGCCTTTAAAGAACTATTATCTATTAATAAATCTTTTACCTTAGTAGAAATACCAGCATTATCAATATAACTATTACGAATTGTCAACTCATTTCCATTAAACTTATAAGAATAATTACTAGTCGCATCAAAATCATGAAGTAAAATACGAGAAGCAGTGATATCTAAGTAAACAGAATCTAACTCTCCACTTAATTTCACATCATGAGCCAAAATATCTAAATTATGGCAAGTATTATTTCCTTTTAAAGTAACATTATGACTATGATTAAGCGTCACATTTTCAACAGTTGAATCAACAATATAAATCTTACCAGTAGATACATCTATATTTTTCATATTACAATTTTCAAAGAGTACTTTTGTTTTATCATTTTTTAATTTTAAGTTTAAGTTTTTATCAAAGTTACAATTTCTAAAAACAATTTTATCAATATTACCTATATTAAATTGCATATGATTCTCTTCTATTTTAGAGGTATAAAATTTTAGTCTAAAATAATTATGTTTCAAAATAGAGGCTTTTGATTTCTTTACTTTATTCTTTCTTACAAAATAAATATATCCTATTTCATCTGGCTTGTTTTTCATTTTAATCTCCTTTTTAATATACCCCTTTCTAATCAATAGTATAAATCTAATTAACTATTTAAATCAAGATATTTCCTGTCATTTCTTCTGGCTTTTCTATTTGCATATATTTTAGAATAGTAGGTGCTATATCACCTAATTTTCCTTTTTCTATATTAGTAATAGTATGATCAGTAATAATAAATGGTACTTCACTAGTAGTATGTGCTGTAATAATATGTCCTTCATCATCTTCCATAATTTCAGCATTACCATGATCAGCTGTAATAAACATTGTAAAGCCTTTTTCTAAAGCAGCATTATATAGTTTACCAATATTTTCATCTACTGCTTTTACAGCTTCCTTTACTTTATCAAATTTACCAGTATGTCCTACCATATCACAATTAGCATAATTTAAAATAATTAAGTCATATTTATCCATAACTTCTATTAACTTATCTGTTACTTCATATGCACTCATAGCAGGATACAAATCATAAGTTGCAACATCTTTACGAGGTACAATAATCTTGTCGGTATTAGGAATTTCCTTTTCCTCTCCGCCATCAAAAAAGTAAGTAACATGTGGATATTTACTAGCTTCAGCAATTCTTAACACTTTCAAACCACAATTAGCGGCATATTCACCTAAGGTATTTGTTAAATGTAAAGGTGGAAAAGCTGGTGTTGCTATTACCGTGTGTTCTGGTGTCATCATTGTTACTAATTTTACATTTTTAAAATCAACTCGTTCAAATTCTTTAAACTCTTTATTAGATAAAGCTGTAAAAAGTTGAGTAATCCTATCTGGTCTAAAGTTTAACATAAGCATTCCATCATTTTCTTTTAATAATCCTTTATCTGTTAGTTTAGCTGGTACAATAAATTCATCCATAATACCTTTTTGATAAGATTTATCTATATAATCATGATAAGATGTAATTTTAGGTCCTTCTCCGTGTACTAATAAATCATAATATTGTTTAGTCAAATTCCACATTCTCTCACGATCCATAGAATAATATCTTCCAGAAATATCAGCTATAAGACCAAAGTGTAATTGATCCAATTTTTCTTGCAATTCATCCAAGAATTGACATGCGACATTAGGTAGTGTATCCCGTCCATCTAAAAAGGCATGAATAACTACGTCATGAAATTGTTGTTTCTCGCATAAATCTAACATAGCAAAAAAATGGTTGATATGCGAATGAATGCCGCCATCACTTAATAAGCCAAATAAATGTAATGTGGAATGATTCTTTTTACAGTGCTCTATCAAATCTAATAATACTTTATTCTGAAAGAAACTACCATCTTCAATAGCATGATTAATCTCCATTAAAGGTTGATCAACTACTCTTCCAGCTCCAATATTTAAATGACCTACTTCACTATTTCCCATTTGTCCTTTTGGTAATCCAACAGCATTACCACTTGCTTCTAAAGTAGTATGAGGATATTCTTTCCACAAAGAAGTTATATTCTTAGGATCAGCCGCTATAATAGCATTCCCTTTTTTTTCTTCACGAAAACCAAAACCATCAATAATTGTTAATAATACTTTTTTCATATCATAAACCTTCTTTCTAATATAATTGCTCATTCAAGCAAAAAATTGCATAAATTGGTAAATATGTAACACCATTTCTAACAGAAAAATTATTTTCTGTAATTCTATATGCTTCAAAAACAGTAAAATTTTTCATAAATACAGATAAACTCTTGGTTTTAGAACCCTTCTTAATAGAAATCTCTATAGGAATCATTTGACCTAAGCGATTTTGAATCACAAAGTTCACTTCTGCTTTTCCTTGTGACTGATAATAATAAAGAGCATAACCTGCTTCAACAAGAGTATGTGCAATATGGTTTTCATAAACAGCATAACGTACATCATCATCTTCTATAAGCTTTTTCTTAGTTAAATGTAACCGTCCACATAACAGTCCATCATCAGGATAATAAAGTTTAAAACTATCTAGTTCCCTACAACTAGATAATGGGGATTTAATAGTTGATACCTTATAACTGCGATATACTAATTGATTAGATACTAAATACTTAATAACATTCTCATATTCTTTTGCTCTGCTTCCTTGACCTAATAATCCATATTGAAACTTTTTATTTTCTTTTTTTAACTGTCTTGGAATACTATTTAATACTTCTATTCCTCTTTTAATATCAATTAAATTGGAACAAGATGCTAGTTCAGCTACATAAGTATCAAAAATTCTTTCTCTTTTGCTATCTTGGTAAAAAGAGCTCATTCCATCGCAATAAGCTTTAATTACTTCTGGAAAGCCACCAGTCAATAAATAGTTATAAAATAAATCTAAAGCTTTTGTATGCATATTACATTTTCTTTTATTGGCATAAGAATATCTAATTCTTTTAGCTAATTCTTCTTCCCCTATTGCCCACAAATATTCTTCAAAATCCATCTCTGTCATATACTTATATTGTAATTCTTCACTACGATAACGAGCAATAATTTCTCTATTTGAAGTAATCGCTATAACATGATAATCATTCTTACTATATCCAAATAATTTAAGACCTTTTATTAAGTCTTCATCATTAACATTATCAAATATTAATAGGGTATTATTTTTTTCAATAGGTACTTCAATTAATTCTGATAATAAAATAGCTAGCTTATCAATTGATCTTTCTTTTCGAAATATTTCTAACAACTCTAAATTATCATTTGTATTAAAATAAGCTGTATGGGAATAATATTTTTTACCAAACTGTAAAGCAGTATAAGTTTTACCAACTTGTTTTCCTCCAAAAATAACAAGTGGTTTTCGCAACAGTTCTTCTTTCCATTTAAGTAAGAAATTTGTAATCTTTCGTTCCATAAATTGTAATCACCCCACATATTTTATAAACTAAGTATAGTTTAATTTCCTAAATATGTCAACTAATGGTAAAAGACTCAAAAAACATAAGAAATAAAATTTATTTTATTTCGCCCTTGTCGTTACCTAAAAGGATTCCTATTTCATAGATAGAGTAACCTCTATTCTCCATAGGCTTAAACTCTGATGATTGCCACCGTACTGTTTTTTTCTTATTTATTATTTTTATCTAAAACTTTATTTAAACTATTTCTTGTAATTTATAGTGTAACTTTAATTCTTCAAACTTGATATTTATACTTGCATTGATATCTCTATCATTATAAAAGCAACATTTTGAAGATTCATATTCTCTTAGACTTAAATCCCTTATATTTCTATTCTTATAACTACAATGACTACAGACTTGACTACTTGGATAATAAGTATTTATCTTATAATAATATTTTCCTTTTATTTCTTTTGTATTTTGATAACCTCTTATTTTTACCTTACCTAGTTTTGGTAATTTTATTGTCTTAGCTATCATATCAAATTCTATATTATTATATTCCTTACCCATATAACTACTTCTAATACAATTTGTCCGATAACTTTGATATGAGTATTTACTCTTATACTTTGGATAGCCACTTCTTTTAGCGAAAAAGCTTTTATATGCATCTTCTAAATTAAAAATAGTACATCTTAAGGCACAAGAATCAACTTCTTTCAAAAATACATATTGATTTGATAAGTTTTTCAATTCTTTACATAAATCATATGACTTTTTTACTCCATGTTCTTTTTGATAGGAAAGAAAATAATTATAAACAAAACGAACACAACCAAATATCTTATGAATCAGTCTTTGTTGTTCTAATGTTGGATATAATCTAAAATGAAAAGCTCGATATTCTTTCATAAGACTGGATCACCTCGTTTATAACCTCATATTATAATTAGAACAAACGTTTGTTAATTGCTGTTTCCATTTTTTTTATAACTTTCCTATTAAATAAAAAACATGACTTTATTTTAAAAATCATGTTAAATATTTTTACTGTAATATATAGGGATCTGAACTTGTACCACTTCCTTTAGTAATACAAACATTAGATGACAAGTAAAGAGTTGGTCTAAATCTAGCAA
>CAJFVY010000028.1 GCA_904420615.1 uncultured Bacilli bacterium
AGAGACCAAGCATAACCGTAACAGGATGAATTTTCATTGTTTTTCCCATAATCAATGGTTGATAGAAATTGTTTTCTAATAACTGACAAATCAAAATAGCAATGATACAGAAGATACCAATAGATGGATCCATCGTAAAGCCTACTAGTACTGCTGGTACACCACCAATCCATGGTCCGATATATGGAATAATATCGGTAATAGCACAGAAAAGAGCAAATAATACAGGAGCTCTTAAGCCAACAATAGAAAAACTAATTAATTGCGTAATAAAAACTAAAGACATAACACCTAATACACCTTGAACATAACTTCTTAGTTTACCATTAATTCTCTTCATCAAATCAATTGTACTATCATGCCAAGTGTTTGGTAAAAACGATAGAATATGTCCCCTTGCTTTCTTATAATCAAATAGTAAATAAAATCCTATCATGATACCAAGGATAATATTAGTACCACCACTTACTAGACCACGTACGGCATTAATTAAATTATTAGGTAATGTCTCTGCCATATTACGACCAATATTTTCAATATTCGATAAAATTTCTGTTTTATACTCTGTAATGAAAGAATTATCAGCACTGAAAATATTATTAAGCCAGTCTTGTAATTGGTCAAAAATACTAGGTAACATATTTACAACTTCTGATATTCCACTTGCTATTGAAGGAATTAATAGCCATAATACTGCTACTATGATAATTAAAATTCCTAAATATGTAATAATACAAGCAATACTACGTGGCATCTTCCTAGCTAAACGTGAGGCAATTGGATCTAATAACCAAGCTAATACAAAACCAATAAAAACAGGTGATACTACTTCTAACAATGTCTTAACAAATCCTAAAATATGCCATTCCTTTATTAAATAAGTTGCAACTAAAATTAGTAAGATTAAAACTAAAATAAAAACAATCTGTAAGACTTTAGTAGAAATTCCAACCAATTTATTCATTTGTTTATTATCTACTTTTTCACGAAACATAAAAGAACCTCCTTTACATGCTTATAGTATATCATTTTAACAAAATAAAGTAAATTAATTTAATATCATATAAATTATATGATTTTTATTATTAATATTTACAAAAAGCTTCATATTATCTATTTTATTTTTCAAGTATAAACAATTTTTGTTATAATAAAGATGGTGATTCTAAATGAAAATGCTGAAAGAAAAGATAATAAAAATAGAAGAATATAAGCATTCTAAATTTATTACTATTATAGATACTGTGACTTCAAAAGAAGAAGTAAAATCATATCTAACTAATGTTAAGAGTATATATCCTAAAGCTACACATTATTGTTATGCTTTTATTCTTCCTGATATAAAAGGAATGAGTGATGATAAAGAACCTGCTAAAACAGCAGGACAACCTATACTAACAGTATTAGAAAAAAATGACATGATCAATATTATTGCTGTAGTAATACGCTATTTTGGTGGTATAAAACTAGGTCCTGGTGGACTAATAAGAGCTTATTCATCTGGTGTCAAAGAAGGTTTAAAAGAAGCTAATTTAATCAATGTTGTTTGGGGCTATGTTACTACTATTAGTTGTGAATATAGTGATAAAAAAGAAATAGAAAGGCTATTGCTTCCCTATTCTATTAAAGATAGAACCTATCAAGATAAATGTTATTATAAAATAGAAAGTGTTACTAATCATCTTGATCTAAAATCTTCTAAATACTATATTATAAAGCAAGAAAAAAAATTAATTTCTATAGACTAGAAAGGAAAAAATATGTTTGATCAATATTTACAAATAACCAATGAGATTATCCCATCTTCTAAAGTTAAAGAAGAAAGAAAATTAGTTTTACTAAGTGACCTTCATATAAATAATCAAAAAATGATAAAGAAATTAAAATATATAAAAGATATCATACAAAATATCAATCCTAATTATCTATGTATTTTAGGAGATATCGTTGATAATCCTGAGATATTAGCAAATGATAATATGATACAGTTTATTTATCAATTTATAAAAGATTTAACACTTCATACTCCTACTTTCCTTGTAAAGGGAAATCATGATTTTATTACATATAATGATAAAAGATATCAACCTATTTATCATGAACCATTTTGGCAGATGCTAAATCAATTAGATACTGTTCATGTTCTTAATCATAACAATATAGTAGATAATGATATTCTATTTACTGGCTACTTTCAAGATTTTTCTTATTACTATAATAACAATAAGCATCATGAAAATAGTGAACAAATGTTAAGATCTTTAACTCAATATAAAGATATAATAAGAAAGCATGACAATACATTTAATATTTTCTTAACCCACTCTCCTATTGCTTTTAACAATCAAAAGATAATTGATTTGCTCGAATCTTACGATTTAATTTTATGTGGCCATATGCATGATGGTTGTATTCCATTTGGACTTGGAAATGGAACAAGAGGATTAATCAGTCCAGATAAAAAGCTTTTTCCTAAAAAAGCAAGAGGATCATCCATCTTAACTACTTCTACTTCAAAAGAAATAGAACTAATTATATGTGGTGGTATTGTAAAAATACAAAATAGTGCCCACAAATTTTTACAGCCTCTTAATCATCTTTGTCCTATGCAAATAAATACTCTTACTTTAACAAATAACCAAGAACCAAAAAAAGAAAAATTTATTCTAAATAAAAAGCTCCATTAAGAGCTTTTTATTGTATACTTTGATCTGATTCTTTTAATTTAATTATATTTTCTTCACTACCATAAATTGTAATAGTAACTTCTTCTAGCTTAGAATAATTATATATTTTTTTATCTTTAATATCATCACCAAACATTTTTAAGAAATCAGACATTTTAAAAATAGTTCCTTCTTCATTTCTAGTAAGATAAAGGGTATTTTCATAATCTTTAACTTCACAACTACCAAGATATGGTACATCATAATATGTTATAACTATTTTAATATTATCTAATAAACTATTATCTGTTTCAAAAGATAAATCACCATAATATATAGTATGTTGTAACCACTCAATAGAAAGATCATCAGTCATTTGATAAGTATATGTTTTCTCTTCTTTTGTAAAACTTGTTGGAGCTTCATTGATATAAGTCATATTAAACAAATCACAAGCTAAGACACTACCACCAAATATAAATAATCCTAAAGAAACTAATAATAAGATTCCTAATTGTTTAAAAGAATTAGCATGATCGATTAAAAAGTTTAATGGTATTAAGAAAATAACACTAGATAAACATAAAGCTCCTAATAATAACAAGATAATACTAAGTAATGGGAATCCTTTTATCAAAAGAAATATGCTAAATCCGAGCCCAATAGTCATTAAGATAATAACAAAGCCACACCATAAAAGGAAAAGAATGACTAAAAATTTAACGAAATATACTATTATTTGTAATAATAAATCTATAAATGTTTTTTGATTTTTGTGTTCTTTTTCTTTTGATGTTACTATTATTTGTTCTTCAACATCTTGAGACTCTATTTCTATATCTTTACTCTTAGAATCTTTATGATCAGTTCCTTCTTCTACAAATATAATTTTATCAAAATACTTAATTTTTAAAACATAAATTACAATCACTACAGATAATAAAAGATAAATAAAAT
>CAJFVY010000029.1 GCA_904420615.1 uncultured Bacilli bacterium
GAAAGGTATAAAATTACAAACAAAAACGAGAATATTTTCCCGTTAATGTTTAAATTTTTTTGAGACATTTTCAAATACTATTGACAGAAAATTAACTAAAAATGAAAAATAAACAAATAGTAGCCTATTCATAATATACGTATAGAAAGAAATTATTATTCCATTTGCAAAATATATGGATCACTTCTCGTTCCTGTACCGTCTGTTATACTAACATTAGATACTAAATAAAGAACTGGATAAACATTGCGTGAAGAATAAAGCATCACACTCTATTCTTCTTATTTTGAGAAACTATGAAAACACTATGTTCTACTGGGTATTTACTAAAACACACGCCAGATAACTTATAATTAATTAAATATACTATATTTTTCATGTACCTCACCTTTATCTTTCTAAATAAAGTTTAACGCAATTATCTACAAATTCATCATATTATATATTTTTAAATTAATCTATCTAATTCTAACATTATTTGCTTTTTCTAACACTTTTATTATAAGCTTGAATACTAGTATTATTGTTATTATTTGAAGGTACTACAGCTACAAAATCAATTAACTGCTTACTAAACTTAGGATTTCTTAACTTTGCTAAAGCTTTACTTTCTATTTGCCTTATTCTTTCTCTTGTAACACCTAATATATCTCCCACTTCTTCTAGTGTACGAGGTTTTCCATCTTTTAAGCCATAACGTAAATTCATTGTTTCTATTTCTCGGTCTGTTAAACAGTCCTTCATAACTGATACAAGTTTCCCACTTAGTTCCGTCTGTGAATATGAATCTTCAAGGGGTTCATCTTTGGCAGAAATCATATTTTGAAGTTCTTCAGAATCTTCTCCTTCTGTTAGTGGTGTATTTAGACTGGCAGTATCATATTGTAATCTATTTAGTTCTTTTGCAGTTTCTATTGATATATTCATTTCATGAGCTATCTCAGTGATACTAGGTTCTTTACCAAGTTTATTTTCTAAACTGATTCTTACTTTTTTATACTTGTTTATTTTTTCAATCATATGAACAGGTATTCTTATATTTCTACCTTTATCTGCTATCGCTCTTGACATAGCCTGTTTAATCCACCAAGTGGCATAAGTAGATAACTTATATCCTTTTTCAGGATCAAATTTTTCTACTGCCTTTATCAATCCTAAATTACCTTCTTGAATTAAATCCAAAAATGATAAATCAGTGTTATGAATTTTTTTAGCAACAGAAACAACTAATCTTAAATTCCTATTAATCAATGTTTGTCTAGCTGTCATATCTCCTTTTTTATATTTAAATGCTAAATCTTGTTCTTGCTCTTTAGTTAATAATGGATTTTTAGAAATTTCCTTTAAGTATTCCTTTAATGGATCATCCAAGCTAGAATCATAATCTGCAAAATCTTCTTTTTCATTATAATGATTATCTTGAATATTAATATTATGACTATCACAATATACTTCTAATAATGATATAATATTTCGATCATCAAATAATTCAACTAAATTATGATCAATCATTAATTTTTTGTTATCATCTACTACTTTTTTTAAAGTATGAATTAAAATAGAATTTTGATTAATCAAATTTATTACTAGTTCTGGATCTAATATTATATGATATTTATAAAAAAATCTGCTAAGCCTTCTAAGTGAAATACTTATATTATTCTCTTGATCCGTTGTAGCTATATTATTAATATAACTATTAATGATTGCTTCTTTTTTGTCATCTTCTTTTAATTTCTGTTGTGTTTCATAATCTAACCGTTTTCTTAATAAATCTTGAAGATAAGAATCATAATTTTTATCAGATGAATAATCAGTAACAGATTGGACAATAACACTTCCTACTATTTGTTTCATATCTTCTTTTGATAAATTTAGATATTTATATTCTTGATATATTTGCTCGATAATTGGTTCTATGCTAGCATAAATTTCGTCTTCTGACATATTCATAATAGCTGTAGTAGTTAACTTCATACTTCTTTACCTCACTTTTACATAACTCGTTTTTTCTACTTTTTTTTGCTTGAATTCTTCATCATATAATTTAACCGATATGTTTTACTACGCTTCCGCGCACTTTCAGGATCAGCTGCATATTCTACTATTTTTCTATATTATCTTTTTGACGCAATTTATTTAGAGCTTTTTCTTGTATTTGTCTAACTCTCTCTCTTGTAACTCCTATAACTTGTCCTGTTGCTTTTAAAGTATATTCATTACCATCTTCTAATCCAAAGCGCAATCCAATAACCTTTGCTTCTCGTTCTGTTAAATCACTAGCAATAAGATCGCGTACATTTTTTCTCATAACTTGAGCTATACCAGATTCTTCCACTGAAACTTCATCATCACGAATAAAAGATTGAATCTCTTCACCATCTTCATTTTCTGAGGAATATAAAATCGTATTAATACTCATAGCATCATATCTTAACAAATGTAATTTTCTCACATTTTCAATAGATATTCCCATTTTTTCTGCAATCTCTTCCATGGTTGGTTTTCTAAGAAACTCATTAGCTAATTCATATTTAACCTTGTTATATCGATTTAATTGATCAAGCTGATGAGCCGGTATTCTAATTGTTCTATTTGTATTAGCGATCGCTCTTGTAATAGCCTGTCTAATCCACCAAGTTGCATAAGTCGAAAATCTATATCCTTTCATAGGATCAAATTTATCTATTGCTTTCATCAAACCAATAGTTCCTTCTTCTATCAAATCATCTTCTGATAAAAAATAGGTATGGTATTTTTTAGCATTTTTTATAACTAAACGCATATTGTGTTCTATTAATTTATTTCTAGCCGTTATATCTCCCTCTTTATATCTAAGAGATAACTCTTTTACTTCCTCTGGTGTTAATAAAGGTTTAGAAAAAATAGCTTTATAATATTCCTGTGAACCATCTAATGTATAATCAGTTGGAAGATCTAGTTCTTGACTATCTTCTATATCCATTCCATATTCTAATTGATATCCATTAATTAAAGACTTAATATTATAATTATTATATAATTTTCCTAGTGATTTTTCATCATTTTCTTCTACTATTCTAGATATAGTATGCTTCAAGATAGGACTCTTGTCCATTAAATTTAATGTAATATCTGGATCTAACAAAAGTCTATATTTAGTAAAAAATTTACTAAGTTTAGTAAGTGATACAACAGGTCTTTCTAAAGTATCATTTGTCATAATAGTATTAATATATTGACTAATGATTTTGAGTCCTTGTTCTTGATCTTTCAATTTTTCTTGTATTCTACTATCTAAATTTTTCTTTAAAGCTGTACTAAGATAATTTCCATAAGACTGATTATCAAAATCCAAAGACATAGAATAATCTATTTCCTCTATTATAATTGATTTCATTTCTTCTGCTGTTAATCCTGAAAAGCGATATGTTTTATAAATTTTTTTTATCATTGGTTTTAATACCATATAGATTTCTTCCATAGACATAGTTTTTGCTTTTTTAAAATTAAATTCCATTCTTTTCCCCTCATTCCAAGTTTTTGACTATATTCTACTCCTTACTACTTAAAAAGTAAAGAAAAAATTAATCATCCATATCTTTAAACCCAAGTTGTCTCATTTTCATTTTAATTCGATATTCTAATTCTTTACCACTATATTTTCGTTCTAATTTTGTTTTTATTTTCTTTAACTGTTTTTGTCTAATGTTATCTTCATCGTCCTGCTTTAGATTATCTAGTTCTAATTCAATCAAATTTTTATTAAAACCATCACTTATTAATTTTTGAAAAATAGTTCTTTTTAACATCGCAATACTTTTATTAGAATTACCTTTCAATGCTTTCATAACTATTTTTTTTATTTTAGTCTTTTCAATTTCTTCATCATATTCTTTTATAGCTTCTTGAAAATCATTTTCAGAAATACCTTTTTTTAATAATTTTGCTTTAATCGTTAAAGGACCACTAGAAGTAGTTAAAATTTGGTCATGTACAAAACTCTTAGCATAAGCTAAATCATTTAAATAGCCCTGCTTTTGTAGTTTAACAATAGCTTGTTCCCTATCTTTTTTAGAGAATTCTTTTTTTATTAAATAGCCATCTACTTCTTTACTACTCTTGACTACTCTATTAAGTAGTTCTAAAGCAGTATAATAACATCTAAAACTATCATTTTCCTTAAGAATTATTTCTAATTCTTCTTCTGCTAACTCATTTTTATATAATAATTGATATTTTAAAATAATCTCATCATAAAATAAATATGCTCTTCCATCATTAAAAGTAACGGCATATAATCCTGCTTTTTTTCGCTTACAATGTTCTAGTTTCATAAGATACCTCTTTTCATTCAAAATAATATAACATTTGTTCTATTTGGTCAATTACTAATTCAAAAAATAGACAAACGAAAACACGATTCTGTTCTTCAATCGTGTTTATCTGTCATTCTTCTTTACAAATTTTTCAAAGCGATCTATGTCTACATCTTTAAAATCAGTATCAGCTAGGCTTTCAAATAATTTCTTTTGATCGCGACTCAATTTCTTAGGAGTTTGTACTTGGTATGTAACATACATATCACCGGTACGTCTTGTCATAGAATTTTTAATTCCCTTACCTCTAATACGTTGTTTTGTACCACTATCAGTTCCAGCTGGAATGGTAACAGTAATATTCCCATAAATAGTTGGCACTTCTTTTTTGGAACCTAAAACTGCTTCTGGGATAGTAATTGGAACATCAAGATAAATATCATCACCATTTCGTTCAAAGAAACTATGTCCTTTAATCTGAAATTCAATATATAAATCTCCCGGAGTACCACCATTCGCGCCCGCATGTCCTTTACCAGAAACACGAAGTCTTTCTCCATCATTGATACCGCTTGGTACATTAACGGTAATAGTTTTATCAACCCTTACTTGTCCTTCGCCATGACAAATTGGACATTCTCTTTTATAAACCCTTCCTTTACCATTACAATCAGGACAAGTTGTTTTGGTAACGAATGATCCTAGAATAGTCCTTTGTTGTGAAGTAATCGTACCACTACCATGACATCTTGAACATGTCTTTTCATCGAAGCCACCTTTACCGTGGCATTCATCACATTCTTCTACTACTTCTAGGTCAAAGTCCTTCTCACAACCAAAGACAGCCTCTTCAAAAGTTAAAGTTTGCTTTACTAAAACATCACTACCTCTTTTGGATCTAGTCTTAGATCTACTTGATCCACCGCCAAAACCGAATCCTCCAAATAAGTCTTCAAAAATATCACCTAAATCGCTACTATCGAAGCCAAAGCCAGAGCCTCCAAAACCACCGAAGCCACCAGCTCCGCCACTAGCTCCTGCAGCACCCCCGAAAGCAGCATGACCAAATTGATCATATTGACGGCGTTTATTTTCATCCGATAAAACAGAGTAAGCTTCTTGGACTTCTTTAAATTTTTCTTCGGCATTTTCTTCCTTACTAATATCTGGATGATATTTTTTAGCTAGTTTTCTAAAAGCTGATTTAATTTCATCTTGGCTAGCACTCTTCGAAACTCCTAATACTTCATAGTAGTCTCTTTTTGTTGCCATAATCTACACCTCCTACTCATTATTTAAAGATATGAACTTATCTAAAGTCTCTTTAAACATATTCATTGCTTCATCAAATACTTTTGTATCACTTAAATCAATATCAATTATTTTTAATACTTCTAATGGATAATCTCTTCCCCCACTTTTCAAAAATTCTATGTATTTTTCTTTAAAATTAGGGGTATGATTTAAAATATTTTTAGCAATATAACTTGCAATGGATAAACCTGTAGCATATTTATATACATAAAATGGAGTATAAAAATGTGGTATTCTCAAAGCTTCAAATTGTACTTCTTTATCTATTACTACATTTTCGCCAAAATATACCTTATTTAATTCATAATAATAGTTACAAATAGCATCAGCTGTCAATACCTCACCTTTATCTGTCAAATCATGAATATATCTTTCAAATTCTGCAAACATCGTCTGTCTAAAAACAGTGCTTTTAAAAGTATCAAGCCTTTCATTTAAAATAGAAAGTTTTTCATCTTTAGTTTTAGCTTGTTCTTCCATATAATATGAAAATAACAATTCATTCACCGTAGATGCTATTTCTGCTAAAAAGATAGGATAACTTGATTCTTCATAAGAGTTATATTGATTAGAAAAATAACTGTGCATTGAATGTCCTAATTCATGGGCAAGAGTAGAAACATCATTATATGTCTCGGTATAATTTAATAGAATGAAAGGTTTTGTATCATAACTTCCAGATGAATAAGCTCCACTTCTTTTATTTAAGTTAGGATATTTATCAATATATCCTTCTTTAAAAGCTTTATTTAAAACTTGGCTATATTCCTCTCCTAAAATACTTAGTGCTTTTTTGACTAGCTCTTCTGCTTCTTCAAAACTATATTTCTTATCTATTTCTTTTATAGTGCTAACATAACCATCATATAGATGAAATTCATCTAATTTTAATAATTTTCTTTTTATTTCAAAGTAATTATAAAGGTTAGGTAAATTTTTATGTACTACAGTAATTAAATTATCATATAAAGAAGTAGGAATAAAATCATCAAATAAACTAGCTTCTAAACTAGAATTAAATTTTCTTAATTTACTAGAGACTGATAAACTTTCACAGGTTGCTGCTAAGGTAGATGTTAAAGTATTTTTAAACTCTCCATACACTTTATGATAGTTAATAAAAGCCTCTTTTCGAACTCTTCTTTCCTTTGATAATAACAAAGTACTATAGTTACTAGACGTAAGTTCTACTTCTTCATCATTTTCATCCTTTATGGTACCAAATTTCATATCAGTATCCATTAAATAATCCGCTGTATCACTACTACTACCTAAAACTTTAGAATAGGCTGAAATTATTTTTTCCTCTTCTTTAGTTAGTGAATGTTCTTTATATCTTAAAATATCTAAGATACTATGTTTAAAACACTTTAATGCTTCATCTTCTTCTATATATTTTATAATAGTAGCAGGATCAGTTTCCAATATCATAGGTACAACAAAAGAAGTTGCTTCACTATAATGTTGATATAAATTATTCATTTTACCATATAATTCTTGATAAGGAGTAATTGCTGTATCTTCATCATTCTTACGAGCAGCAAAAGTATATAATTTTTCTATTAGTCTTGACGTTTCACTATCTAGTAATAGAAATTCTTTAAATGTATTCCTATTTGTTAGAAATGTATCTTGCAGATTTTTTATTTTTTCTATATTATTTTTCACTAACTCATAATCTTTATTATAATCGTCTATATTTTTATAAACACTCTTTATATCCCACTTATCTTGATCTTTTATTTCATCTCTTTTTAATAGTTTATCCATAATTATTATCGACAAGAAGTAGTCCTAGTACTAGCACTACTTCTTATTGTTTACCTTTCTTTTTTATTTTTCTTCGTATTCTGCGTCTTGTACATCATCTTTTTTGCTACTATCTTTTTGATCATCTTGTGCTTTTGTTTGTTGTTCTTTTTGAACATTTTCATATACTTTAGCTGCTAAAGCCATTGCTTTTTCTTGTAATTTTTCTTTTTTATCTTTAATTTTCTTAATGTCATTCTTCTCAAGTGCTTCTTTTAAATCCTTAACTAAGTCTTCTGCTTCAGAACGTTCTTTCTTATCTACTTTATCTCCTAGATCTTTTAAAGATTTTTCAGTCTGGAATACAAGTTGTTCTGCTTCATTTTTAAGGTCTGCTTCTTCCTTACGTTTCTTATCTGCTTCTTTATTAGCTTCTGCTTCTTTCATCATACGATCGATTTCTTCATCAGATAAGGTTGTATTAGAAGTGATAGTAATTTTTTGTTCTTTATTAGTACCTAAGTCTTTAGCTGTAACATTAACAATACCATTTGCATCAATATCAAATTTAACTTCAATTTGTGGTACACCACGTGGTGCAGGTGGAATATCTCCTAATTGGAATCTTCCTAGTGTCTTATTGTCTGCTGCCATAGAACGTTCACCTTGTAATACATGTACATCAACGGCAGGTTGATTATCTGCAGCTGTTGAGAATACTTCACTCTTTGATGTTGGGATTGTAGTATTACGTGGAATTAAGACAGTCATAACGCCACCTAATGTTTCAATACCAAGTGAAAGTGGTGTAACATCAAGTAATACGATATCATTAACATCACCAGTTAAGACACCACCTTGAATAGCAGCACCCATAGATACTACTTCATCAGGGTTAACTTCACGTGATGGTTCCATTCCAAGTTCTTTCTTAACAGTTTCATAAACAAGTGGTACTCTTGTTGATCCACCAACAAGGATAACTTTATCAAGATCACTAGCCTTAATACCAGCATCTTTTAAAGCTTTACGAACTGGTTCCAAAGTACTTTCTACTAAATCACCAATTAATTCTTCAAATTTAGCTCTTGTTAATGTTGTATCTAAGTGTAATGGTCCATCAGCACTTTGTGAAATAAATGGAGCTGAAATTTGAGTTGTTGTCATACCAGACAAATCCTTCTTAGCTTTTTCAGCAAGCTCTTTTAAACGTTGCATAGCCATTTTATCTTTTGATAAATCAACACCATTTTCTTTTCTAAACATGTTAACTAAATAATCAATAATTGCATTATCGAAGTCATCACCACCTAAATGGTTATTACCAGCAGTTGATTTAACTTCGAATACACCATCACCAAGTTCAAGGATAGAAACATCGAATGTTCCACCACCAAGGTCATAAACTAAGATTGTTTGGCTCTTATCTTGTTTATCAAGACCATAAGCTAGAGCAGCAGCAGTTGGTTCATTGATAATTCTTTCAACAGTAAGTCCTGCAATCTTACCAGCATTCTTAGTAGCTTGACGTTGAGCATCGTTAAAGTATGCTGGAACAGTAATAACAGCTCTATCTACTTTTTCTCCTAAATAACTTTCAGCATAATCTTTCATATAAGATAAGATCATAGCAGAAATCTCTTCTGGTGTATATTCTTTACCTTCTGCTTCTACTTTTTCATCTGTACCCATCTTACGTTTGATAGATGAAATTGTATTAGGGTTAGTAATAGCTTGACGCTTTGCAGCATCACCAACAATTCTTTCACCATTTTTAAAAGCTACAACAGATGGTGTCGTTCTTCCTCCTTCTGGATTTGGAATAACTTTTGGTTCACCTGCTTCCAAAACAGACACACAACTATTTGTTGTACCTAAATCAATACCTATAATTTTACTCATTATTATCCTCTCCTTCATTATCATTTTCTAATTTATTAACTTTTACTGAAGCCGGTCTAATTACCCGGTCTTTTAATTTGTATCCTTTTAACAACACTTCAATTACTTCGTCATCTTTAAAATTAGGATCATGATCAATCATCAAAGCTTGCATCAAATTAGGATCAAATTCTTTATCAAGACATTCAATTTCTACAACACCATATTTTTTCAAAATATCATCAAGATTAGCATACATCATTTTAAAACCTGCTAAAAACTTAGAAAGTTCATCAGTTAAATCATTATCATCTAATTTAATAGCTCTTTCAAAATTATCAAGTACTAAGATTAATTCACTAATTAAATCTTGATTAGCATATTTTAATCTAGAAGCTGTTTCTTCTTCTTTTCTTTTGCGATAATTAATCATTTCTGCTTGAGTTAGTTGTACTTTAGATTGTAATTCTTGATTATCTTGTTTTAACTTTTCTATCTCAGCAGTTAACTTATGAATTTCTTCTTTTAATTTATCATGATGTTTATTATTTTTCTTGTGTTCTTGTTCTTTCTTATTACACTTGCTGTCTTGATGAGGACAAGTGGCTTTATCACAAGATTTTGTTTCTTCTTTTAGTTCTTTATCATTATTTTCCATTATTACCTCCGTTTTAATTTCATAAATACATCCTAAGACGAAGCATCGCTTTCAATATTTTCTTTAATATACTCAAGCATACTCATGACTCGATCATATTCCATTCTCTTAGGACCAATAATGGCAATGGTTCCATCCATGGAAGATGATTTAAAATTAGTCTTAATCACAGTTACATCTTCATCAATGCTATTTTCACTACCTATATATACTTCTATATTATTAGAATTATCATGCTTAATTTCCCGAATTAAGTCATCATTATCAAGTTTACTAAATAAATTTTTAATTTTAGTAACATCACTAAATTCTGGCTGTTCCAAAAATTTTGTTCTTCCAACTACATTGATATCAGGATTTACAAAATCATTAAATACATTATAAATAGCATCATATAACTTTTCATGCTGGAAAACATAATTACCAATAATTGGTTTTACTTCAAACTCTAACTTAGCACTTACTTCATCAATTGGTGTTCCAACTACTAACTTATTAATAAGATCAACCGTTTTTTTCACATCAGCCACATTAACGCCATCTAAATTTAAAGTCTTATGTTCTACTTTTCCTTTATCTGTCACAATAATGACAATCACTTGACTATCAGATAATGGCACGACACTAACTTCTTTCAATAAGTTTTCATGACTTGCTGTTCCTAAAACTACAGCCGTATAAGATGTCATATCAGAAACGACTTGTAAACTCTTTTTAATACAGTCTGAAAGGTCCAAAGATTGATTATGAAATATAATCTGTAACTTTAACATATCTTCGCCATTCATCTTTTTAGGTTCAAGTAAATGATCTACATAATAACGATATCCTTCCTCACTAGGAATTCTACCACTCGAAGTATGAGTCTTTTCAAGCAATCCTTCATTTTCAAGATTAGCCATCTCACTTCTAACAGTAGCACTTGAACACTTTAATTTTTTACAAATCTGTTTACTACTGACTGGTTTGGCTTGTTTCACATAATATTCTACAATCATTTTTAATATTTGATTTTGACGATTACTTAGCATGAAACACCTCCTAGCACTGCTTTTTCTCAAGTGCTAATACCATTGTATGTAATTTTTTAGCACTTGTCAACACCTTTTGCTAATTTTTTACAAAAAAAATTAACAGCTACCATCTAACACGCAGCTATTTAATTTTTCCGCCTCTTGATCAGCAAAATCATCTGTAGAACTTCGCTCAAAGCTTTGAAGAGAAACTAGCAAAAATAGAATTAATGCTAATAAAAGAATCAGAGCATATAAAATACTAGTAATAGCAAACCCTTTCTTATTCAATATTAGTTTTTTCAAAATATCCTCCTATTCTTCCACGACCTCAATTACCGCATGAAAATGGCTTGTTCGATCAACTATAAAATTACTTGTCATAGGCCATACACGTATAGAATAATCTTCACTCTCATTACTTTCTAACGTATCTTCATAAATTACACCATCTTGAGATTCACTGTAAATCATCGCAATGGGAGCCAAATGATCTTTTCTAAAACTAATCTTTAATAATTCACTAGGTATTACTCTATCACTACAACCACATTCTAATATTTTTTCTTCATTTGGAATCATCGTTATTTTGTAACTAACAGTATTAGGAGTAGTATTGCTAACAGTAAAATTGTAGGCTGTTGTCGATAATCCTACTGCATCTGTTACAGGAGTAAATTGTAATAAATCTACTTGATTACCATTCTTCTCATGAAAAACCACTTCTAATTGTCCAGCATCATAATCTTGATCTCGTAATTTAGAAAACTTTTGATAAATCAAATAAGTAGAAACAATCACAAAAAGAAAAAGAAAAGCAATAATAATAGCACATTTTAATTGATATTTTCGATATTTAGTAAGTTTCATTCCTACACCTCATACTTATTTTAAAACTTCTTTAAAATCTAGTCAATATTATAGCTAAAATGGCAACAAAAAATGTATGAAATTTTCTCATACATTTTACTTATCAAAATCCCTAGCTTCATTTAATAAATGATCAAGCGTATCAAGAATATAACCCCTTTGTTTCAAATATTTAAGAGTTACATTTAATTCTTTTAAAGTTTCTTTATTAATATTAATACTAATAATAGACCCATTTGTAATATTACCTTTTACTTGTTGATATAAATTATCTTTAATTAATAATGTAGGAATAATAGTATGCATTTTTTCTTTACTACACAATTCTAATACTTCTTTACTATCGTATTCAGCATAACAATACTTTCCTTCTTGATTGGTAATTGTTTCTAATTGATCAAGAGAAGCTTCAAATAATAATTTGTCATACTGATTATTATAACTTAAAAGTTCTACTTGATGAAAATCTGAAGCAAGCATAGTTACTTTATCTTTATTATTTTCAAGCCACACACCATCCACAAAAAAAGTACCATATGCATCATTATCATTCAAAATCTGATTTACTTCATCTACTTTAGTATCACCTGTAACTTTAAAAACTAACGAAATTCTATTTGTAAATCCATTTCCAGATGATATATATTTATCATAATAATCTTCCATTGAAATACTAGGTTCTACTTCTTCAAATACTAATAAACTCTCATTATAACTACCATATTGTTTCATTTTATCAAAACTCTTTTTGGTATTTACTTCTACTCCATTATACCCAGGAACTAAATAATCTTCCTCTACTACAGCATCAACTGCAGCTTCACTAACAGAAGATTTCATAGTCACGATCTCTTGCATAATTGGATCTGTTTCTTCAACCATATCTACCACTTTATCAGTGTAATAAAAGCTAAAAAGAACAAGTAAAATAATAAAACTGCCTTCAATGATTTTTTTAACCATTATTTCACCTCTACCAAATATTATGATTACAAGAAAAAAACATACCAAAAAAAGACAATCTTTCTTTTGATTGTCTTATTGAACTTCTTGAATAACTGTAATAATCATTGGTTTGGATTCTGTCATCTTATAAAAATATTTACCCAATGTTTCTCTTACATCATTTTTAATTTTACTATAGTCAACTTTCTTAGTACCGTATTCTATATTAGATTCTATAATTTCTTTAGCCACTTTCTTAATTTCTGAAATTAAATCTAAATTTTCTTTTACATAAATAAAACCACGAGTTAATACCTCTGGACCAGCTAAGATAGTTTTCGTATCTTTATCAAGTGTACAACTAATAATAACAATACCATTTTCTCCTAGCATTTCTCGATCTTTTAATACTAAATCACCAATATCACCAGATGTATTTCCATCTATCAATATTTCATCTGTTTCAATGTGTTCACTAGTTGGTTTTAATTTACCATTTACAAATAATACTACATCACCATTTTGTTTTAACAAAATATGATCTTTATTTATTTTCATCTCTTCTGCTACTTCAGCATTAGCATATTGATCTTTATATTCACCCTTAACTGGAAAATAATATTTTGGTTGCATAATATTGATCAATAATTTTAAATCTTCACTAGAGGCATGATGTAATAAATGCTTTTTAGAAGATAGACTAATGGCATTCATTCCCATCATAGCAATTTCATCCATAATACCAGTAAGTCTCTTTTCAATTCCTACATAAGATGGTTCAGTAATAAAAATCGTATCCGTCTTTTTCAATTTAATATATTTATCAAATCCTTTTAAAATACGTTCCAAATTAGCAAATGGTTTTTCTTTTTCATCAGAAATTAATACTACTACATCTTTATCATTCAAGTTACTAAGATCACCAATTACTCTTGAATCAATTGTTAAATAATGATTCTTAATTGCATAGTTAATAATAGTTTGTAAGCTCTTACCCATAATAACAATCTTACGATGAGTTTTGCTAACTTCATCAAAAATTTCTTGAATACGATAAAAATGAGCTGGAAAAACAGTAGCAATAATACGATCAGGATTTTTTGCTAAAACATTTCTAATAAAGTCTTGTACTCTATTATTAGGACTAGTATAGCCACTACGATAAGCATACATAGACTCAGCTAATAAACAAAGTACTCCTTGTTTTCCTACATAAGCTAGTTTTCCTATATCTGTCTTATAAAGACCTGTCATAGCATGATCGAAAGTAAAGTCTCCCGTATAAACAATAGCACCATCTTTAGTATATAAAACATAACATAATGCATCAGGAATAGAGTGTGTCATAGCAATTGTAAACATACTTTCTTCTTTGAAATCTAATTTCGTATGAGCTTTAATTTCATGAAGATTAATTTTCTTTCTCTGATTAGCATTAAGATCTAATTTTAATATTTCAAGCGTTAATTTAGCACCATAAATTGGTACTTCTGGAATATAATTAATAATATCAGGAACAGCTCCAATATTTCCCTCATGACCATGACTCAAAAAAATACCTTTAATTCGTTTTCTGTTTTTAATTAAATAATCAAAATTAGGAATAATATAATCAATCCCCAAATTTTTTTCATTATCATATTTTAGTCCGGCATCAAATACATAAATATTTTTATTTACTTCTACAACATACATATTTTTTCCATTTTCATTTAATCCACCAAGACTAAAAATTTTTATTTTACTCATAAAATCTCCTTTCTTTTTATATCCAGTTAAAAGGCGAAACTATTATACCGTATTTTTACTATTTTGGCAAGATACCACATTTTATAATGAATAATGTCTTAATTTTTTTCTTTATATTTTATATTATCTTTCACCTATTAATTTACCATGGACAACTAACCTTCCAGTATTATCTAAATTACAAGTAGATAATGTAATAATTTTAGTATTTGCATCTAATTCTTCATTAAAATTAAAGACACTTCTTTGTTTTAAAGTATTTAAAAAATCTAAATAACTAGAATCACTTTGAAAACTAGTAGTTAAATAATATACTTCTGGATCAATTTCATAAACAGAAAATACTTTAAATGTATAAGTCTTATTCTCAGTTTTTAAAAGAATAATATGATCTTTATTTTGTAAATAATCATTAGTAAATAAAACATCAATTTGACCAAACATAGTATTATCAAGACGATGATGTCCATAAATAATAGTATTTTTAGAAAGAGTATCAAATGAATTACGATAATCTGCAAAAATAGCTCCTCTTTGCGAATATGTTTTATTAAAATCATGTGTTAAATAATAATCATTGTCTGTAGTTTGTACAACAGGATAACTAATATTTGTATCTAATACTTCTAAATACGCTACAGTATCAGGATTACTAGTTTTTAAAGATGTAAAATCTATTATAGTATTAGTATTATAATTAGTATTATTGTTATTTTCTGTATTAGAAGTAGAGTCATTATTAGTTTCAATTGTACTGACATCTTCATAAGAAACTTGACTTTGAGCATTAGTGCCAAATGTATTACTATTTTTAGGTACAAATATATTGATAAAAGATAGTATAGCTACTAAATATAAAATTGTTAACAGAAAATTTTCAGGATGTTCTTTTTGATTTTCAAAAAAGTTTCTTGTTTTTATAAATTTAGTTGTTCCTCCAATTTTTAGGAGCAACCAATTGATACCATCACATAATAAGGAATAGAAAGTACTAATAGTAAAAGAAAAACCATATATTGCATATCGAATTGGTAATAAAATAGCTTTTAGTACTTTCATTTTTGTCACCCTACCCTAAAATAAGTATCTTGGATTTTATTTAGCTAATTTGGCTAAAGCTTCTTTAGCTGCTTCTTGTTCTGCTTCTTTTTTACTACTCCCTTTACCACGGCCATAAACAATGTTATCTATTTTTACTTCCATTACAAATGTTTTATCATGAGATGGTCCACTTTCTTCTACTAGATCATAGTAAAGACTTTTTTTACTTGTTTGTACTGCCTCTTGTAAAGCTGATTTATAATCTTCAAAAAAAGTAATATTAGGATTTTCAATATAAGGTACAATTACTTTTAATACAAATCTTCTAGCAGTAGCATATCCTAAATCTAAATAAATAGCTCCTACAAAGGCTTCAAAGATATCAGCTACAATTGCTTTTTTATATTTACCTCCTGTTGTTTCTTCTCCATGCCCCATTTTAATATATTGATTTAAGCCTAAAGAGATAGAATATTCAAAAAGAGCATTTTCACATACATAACTAGCTCTAACTTTGGTCATTTCTCCTTCTGTTTCACTATAATTACTATATAGGTAGTCCGCTACTACTAAATCTAATACTGCATCCCCTAAAAATTCTAATCTTTCATAATCTTTTTTTAGTTTATGTTCATTAGCATAAGAAGAATGAGCAAAGGCCGTTTTATATAAAGAAATATTTTTCGGTTTTAGATTTAATTTTTCAAATAATTCTTCCATGTTATTTCCTACTTTCTAAATAATTTTCCCAATCTTGTTCTTTAAAACCACTTAAAACAGTATCTTCAGTAACTAAAATAGGCCTTTTTACTAACATACCATCTTTACTCAATAAGTCTAGCATTTCATCATCACTCATCTCATTTATTTTATCTTTCAAGTTTAGTTTACGATAACTAAGTCCGCTCGTATTAAAAAAGCTTTTTAAACTTCTATTACTTATTTTTGCCCATTCTTTTAGTTCATTCTTGGTAGGATTTTCTAACACAATATTTCTATCTTGATAAGAAATAGCATTGTCATCTAAAAACTTCTTAGCTTTTTTGCAAGTACTACATTTAGGATATTCTATAAATAAATACATTATTATCGCTTCTTTCCTTTATTATTTAAAATCTGATATTCTTTTATTAATTCTTCTATTTTTATTCTACAGTTAGCAGGTGATGTGGATGGTAAATAAATTGTTTCTTGCTTGATCTTAGGAAAAATATATTTCTGATAAAGATTATAAGCTTTTTTACCAGTAGTATAAATAGCTTTAATCTGACACTTATTAAGTATAATAGAAATATCATTTACTACAGGATCCTTAATACTACTATCGCTTGCTCCTTTAATATCACAAGATGCTAAAACGTCCCATAGAGCAATATGATGTTTAGTTAAAAAGTTCTTTTTATCTTCTATAGTAAGAGGAACTTCATCCTCAAAAACACTTGCTAATACTTGCCAAAAACGGTTTTTAGGATGACCATAATAAAATTTTTGTTCTCTTGACTTTGGTGAAGGAATACTGCCTAAAATTAGAATTTCAGACTTTTCATCATAGTATGGTTCAAATTCATGATAAACAATCATGATTTACACATCCTATAAATTTGAAAACACAAATTTAAATAGAGTATTGTATCATTAGATAAATCTATTTTTTTTACTTGCTCCATACCTTTCCTCACTAACTTTCTCATTAAGTATACCCTAAAATATTAGCATTTACAACTATTACTTTTAGGGAAGAACAAGAAAAAAGTAAGTTGTTATACTTACTTTATTACAAAAAGATTTTATTATTCTTGAGTTCTTTCTACCTTTTCTAAATAGTAAAAACCATCTTCATTCAAACGATAAGTATAGGTATATTGTTCTAATTCATCTTGATGTTCATCAATATATTGGCCTACTGCTTCTGAATTTACACCATCAAAATTAGTAACAGTTTCTAAAACCTTAGTCTTATTATAATCCTTATAATAATTGGCTTTAGGGCCAGTTGAATCACTAGCATCTCCAACATATAAAGTAGCACTAACTATTTCTATTCTATCATCATACTTGGTAGCTTCTATAATTTTTTCTCTAACTGCGAAAGCAGTTGTTCCTCCACATCCAGAAGCACCAGTATATGAATATCTTCTTGTTGAAGCATCATAAGTTAAAGTAGTACACAAACCATCTGTAATTTGGTTTACAGCTTGATAAGTATTAGGACCAAACGTTCTTTCATAAATATCTTTTAAAGTATCCTCATCTAAATAATAAGTTGTTGTAAGATTCGGACTAACACCAGTGTCATAATGTTCTATATAAGAAGACCACTGGCTAGCTAGTAAAGTCATTTTAGCTTCAGTACTCATTTCACTAACGCGATATCCACCATCTCTATAAATAAGAGTTTCTGGACCAATTGATAAAGAATGTGCATTATTAAACAAAAGCTTAATATTAGCATTATCAGTTGAAATGGCTACTCCACTATCTTCTTCTACCTCTTCCACTTCATTATTTTCTTCTACTTGATTAGGTTCTGTTGTAGTACTTCCTAGATTAATAACTTTATTATCTATCAAGATATAAAAAACTAACCCTATAATACATATTATTAACACTACAATTAAAACAATAAGCCCCCTATTTTTCTTTTCCATATTTATTCACCTCTTACTTAGGAGTATACTATATTAATTACAAAAAAGTGGATAATATAACCATCTTTTTGATTGAATAATGTCTAATTATGTAAAATTATATTTTACTATCAGTATTATTTTATAATAAATTTATTTAATGCCTTGGCAATACTTGCATCTTCATTAATACCAATAACTTCTCTTGCTACTTTTTTTACTTCCATACTAGCATTTCCCATAGCAATTCCACAACCAACAGCTTTTAACATTGAAATATCATTTTTACCATCACCAAAAGCCATTGCTTCTTTACTATTTATATTTAAATATTGACATAAATAAAGAACAGCATTTCCCTTAGAAACTTTCTCATTTGCAACATTAATAATCCATAAACTTATACCATTAAAAGTTACATAATACTTATTAATGATTTTAACAGCTAACATTCCTTTTAATTTTTTAATTATTTGATCAATTTCTTTTTCTTCTTTAGTACCAATACTAATTTGCAAAATTTGATTATTATCTATAAATTTTTCAATATCTTCTTCTAATAATATTTCATCGTTAATACGATACTTTAAATTATTAATATATCTTGCTATTTTAGTATCTACTCTTAATAAATATTTATTTCTTAAAGCTATTTCACAAAGCCATTTTGATGCATTTTTATCCATTCCAATTTCTAATATTACTTTTTTAGCTTCAAAATCATATATTTCAGCACCATTAGTACTTATTATATATCTTCCTGTATCAGCTATTCTCTTATATCTTTCTACAGCATTTTTTTGTCTACCTGAACAAAGTACTACTTCTACACCACTCTTTTTGACTTTTTCTATCGCCATCTTACTTTCTTCTAATACTTCTTTTTTCTCATCTAATAATGTTCCATCTAAATCAAAAAATATTATTTTATACATATATTTACCTCATCTTTAATAAAATATCTAATTATATATTTATTATACCATCACTTATTTGCATATAGTTAGTACTAAATCTCTGTTCATTATATTAGGTATCTTTTTTATATCTCTTGAGTTATAGTCTAATTTTATTTTTGGAATTTATCAGATTTCAATATTTTAGATTTAATAATATCAAAACTCTGATCATAAAAAGAAATATTTACACCTTCTACATTACCTAATTTATCATAAAGTTCCTCATTAGAAATTTCTAAATTATTTGATAAAATAGACACTAGTGAGGGATCTTTTTCCAAACAATCAAGAATATCATGAACATAAATCAATTTAATTTGTTCTAGTTTTCTCAATCCCTGTTCATTCTTCTGATCTATAAAACCTTTCATCACTTTTTTTCTCCTTTATTACTTCTTTTATTTTCTTCTAACTTTTGTCTAATTTTACAGCAAATAATTTCATTTTCTTGCAATAACATATCACATTCAGTTGGATCTTGAACGATCTTCTTTAATTGCCTATATTCATCACTTGTGGTTCTACTTCTATTGATTACTTCTTTTTGATCTATTAAAGCATTATCATCTTTTTTCATTCTAGCTTGCATAACATAAACTATATTATTAGATAAAACTCTATAAATAAGTCTTATTTTAAATTCTTTAATTTCATATAACCCAAACATTTTTTTATTATTAGTAAGTTGTCTAACTTTTTCTTTATTGGATTTCATTTCACCAAATTCTAAAAAATCTAAAGCTGATAGAACTTTACCATAATATTCAGGAGGAATATCTTTCAAGTCTCTTTCTAAAAAAGTTTCTCCATAAGTCGTCTTTGCAAAAACTAAACGTCTCTTAGAATAAGTAGCCTGATTAACTAGATTATCATCAGCAAGTTGTTTTTTAACGTTTTCTACTTCACTTTTACATAATTCTATTTTTTCTTGTAATTCTCGAATAATTTCTAAAGCTTCTTTGTCATTTCCTAATGTTTGATACTCCATACATTCTTCCACTAATCTTGATATAATTCCTTCCATCAGCGGAAAAAAGTTTTGATATTCTGGAGTTGGTAAAGCCTCTAATACATCTTTTTTATCTTGTAATAAAACAATTACATCATAATAACTATCTCTATGTTCCTTTAATTGTTCATCCATATAAAATATCACTTCTCTATCTATATTAAATTTTTTTATATACATATTATGATTTACTATGTATGATTTTCTACTAATTATTTTGTTAATTCAATTAGCATTATCATAACCTAATTTCTTATCTTGTTCTATGATTTACATTCTCTACATCCTCTAACGTTTTTTGTTCTTTTTCTAAATATAAATTATAACTCTTTTTTATTTTATACAAGTCATAAATAACCAATTTCAAATTTGCTTTGTCAGCTTCTTCTTTAGCATCATTTATTTTCTATTAACTTATTCTTACAATTAGTATCAATAGTTTGAATCCTCACAATATTATTGTCATTTTTTAATATTTCTATTTCTCTAATAGCATTATTATTTAACTTTTCAAGCCTTTCTTTTTGACTAATTCCATTTTCTATCATATTACTATTTAATACTTCCAAATTACTTAATATAACTAAATGTAAAATGTCTGTATGATCTCTTATATTTCCTTCTAAGTTTGGATTTTTTTCTCTCCACTCTCTAGCTGTCATGCCAAAAAGAGCAACATTTATAACATCAGCTTCATTTGCATATACAAATTTTTTCTGTTTTTCTGTAAGTTTTGGAACAATATATTCTTTTATACTATCAGTATGTATTCTATAGTTAGTTTTAGATAAACTTCTTCTAACAGACCACTCAATTTCTCTTTGATAACTCTCATTATATTTTAATCTTTTAAACTCTTTAATCAAATACAATTTAAACAAATTATCAATCCAAGAAGCAAATTCTAGTGCTATATCAGAATGGGCAAATGTACCTATACTATATTTCCCTTTACTAGGAATTAAACCTTTAGCGCCCACTCTTGTACACCACTGACTTGGAGTCATTGTAAAAGATCTTTTGGGGGCCTCGCTTTTAATTCGGCTGAATTCCGCCAAATTAAAATTTTCATTACTTAATTCTTCCCAAAGGCCTAAAAATTCTATAGTATCATAATTACTTAACCATTTTTTTATAACATCTGAAGGTTCTTTAGGATTTTTATAGCGGGCTAAATCAGTAAGCGAAATATAATCTTCATTATCTACTCGCATCACTCTAATCTCATTATCATTAACATTCATAATAGTTGTAGCTTTCGTATTCATATGGATTAACTCCTTTCAATTATGCAATTTTTTATCGTTTCTAATACTTTAGTCCTAAGCGCTGTTGCAAGGATTGCAATATCTTTTTCATTCATAAATATTCTTTCAATTTACTAATTACTAAAATGTTAAACAACAGAGATCGTCAAAAGAAATTTTATTAGATCTTTTTTTAAACTTTTAGAATCAGTTTTCTATGATCTTATCATCATCCAATAATATATTATTTATATTTCTTTATAAATAAATTAAAAATGTATTTACACATAAACAGTATTTTTTCTTTAATTCTATCCTATTAATATTATACGACAAAAAATATCTTCTTATTTTTTTACTAATAGTAATACACATTCTACATGATAGGTATTGGGAAATTCATCAATTATTTTAATATCATGTAAGTTATAAAGACTTGAGAATAAATTAAGATCACGTGCGAGAGTCATAGGATCACAAGATACATAAATAATGGCTTTGGGTAATAAATCTATAATTTTTTTTATTACTAAGGACAATAAACCTGCTCTTGGGGGATCAACAATAATAGTATCAGGGCTAGCTTTATATCTAGTTAAAAAACGTCCTACATCATCATGGTAAAAAGAAACATTTGTAATACCATTTAGTTTTTTATTATCATTAGCATTTTCTATTGCTTCTTTAACAGTTTCTACCCCAATTACATTTTTAGCATAAGGTGCAACTAATAGACTCATCGTTCCAGTACCGCAATAAAGATCGTATAAAAGATTAGGCTTTAACATTTTTACCTGTTCTAATACTTGTTTATATATTTCATTTACACCAATAGTATTTACTTGAAAAAAAGAATCTTTGGAAACATAAAAAGAATGATCCAAAATAGTTGCTTGCAACCTTTTCTTCCCACTTAATAATTCATTATTGTAATATAAAGATGAAACAAAAGAGGCAAAGAATTTTAGGATAACATCTTTATCTTCTTTTCCTTTTAAACTAAGCATAATTTCTTCTTTAAAAATACGAATCATAGCTTCTTCTAATGAAGAATGTGTTTCTATAAACTTCCTTAATTTTTCAATAATAGGATTCATTTTAGGATCTAGTAAAGCACATTCTTTTATATCAATAATTTCATTTGTTCCCTCTTTATAATAACCTAAAAAAGATCCCTTAATATGAAAAATAACTTTATTTCGATATCCTTTTTCTTTAGTAGGAATGATTTTAGGCATAGATATTTGGTATGGTGTATAACGATTGATAATATCTTGTACTTTCTTCTTTTTAAATTCTAATTGTTCTTTTATTGTTAAATGTTGTAAGTGACAACCACCACACTCATAATAATATGGACAAAAAACAGAATCTTCTATCACAGGATTTACTACTCTTGCAAGATCATAATTCTTTTTACTTTTTATAAATTCTATTTCTACTAACTTTTCTTTTTTAGCTTTCGGTACAAAAATAACTTTACCATTTTCTTTCGCAATTCCTCGTCCTAAATGATCATAATCTATAATTTTTACTTTCATTTTTTAATCACCTATTAAATTAAGTATAATGATTTTTCTTAAATTTGTACATATTAAAAATGGAGGTACATATGGAAATCATTGAAAAGCTAAAAGAAAAATTACAAATGAATGGCGATTTTATTTTTCGTGACTTAACTATAAATGGTATTAAAATCTATCTAATCCAAAACGAAGTGTTATGTAGTAGTACTTATATTAATCATTATATCTTAAAAGCAATTACTACTCTTCCTTTAACGAATGAGAATAAGGAGGCGTTACTCTACGATTTATTACCAGATAATTCTGTAATCAAAACAGAAAAATTAGAAGAGATGCTTGATTATTATTATAAAGGTTTTGCTCTTATTGTATATGATGAAAATAAGGCACTTGCCATTGAAGCTAAGGCTAGCCTAGATCGTGGTATTAGTAATAGTTCAAGCGAAAGTACTGTTAGAGGTAGTAAGGATTCTTTTAATGAAAATTTTAATACTAATGTTGGTTTAATTAGGAGAAGATTACGTAGTGAAAATTGTATTATGGAAAGTTTATTTATTGGCAAAGAAAGTAGAACTAAGGTTGGTATCATGTATATGGATACTATTGCTTATCCTAGTAATGTTGATAAAGTTAAAGAAAAGATGCAAAAAGTAGATATTGATGGTGTATTAGATAGTGGCTTTTTAAAAATGTATCTTGAGAAAAAAAGTAATCTTTTCTTTCCTACTGTTATGGCTACAGAACGACCTGATCGTGTAAGTCAAGCTCTTTTAGAAGGAAAAATCGCTATTGTAGTTGATAATTCGCCTTATGTTTTAATTACTCCAACCTTTTTCATTGATTACTTACATACTCCTGATGATTACTATCAGCGTGCTCTTAATATTTCCTTTATTAGAATTATTCGTTTTTTAGCTTTTCTTGTGGCTATTTTTACACCAGCTCTTTATATTGCTACTACTACACACAATCAAGGTGCATTACCCCTTGACCTATTATTAAATTTTGCCTCTCAAAGAGAAAGTGTCCCTTTTTCGCCCTTAGTAGAGGCTTTATTCATGAGTATTGCCTTTGAAATCTTAAGAGAAAGTGATATTAGAAAACCTGCTGCTATGGGAAGTGCTGTTTCCATATTAGGGGGACTTATCTTAGGAGAAGCTGCCGTCTCGGCTGGAATTATTTCACCGATTATGATTATTGTCATTGCTATATCAGCAATATCAGGTCTTGCTTTTTCTTCTATGGAAATGATCGCTGCCCTTAGATTCTTACGCTTTATCATGATGTTTTTAGCTATGTTCTTTGGTTTATTTGGTATTTATTGTGGTGGTATTTTTATCTTAGCTATGTTAACAACAACCTCTACTTTAAACCTTCCCTACTTTGCCCCATTCACCCCATTCATCAAGAGTGAACTAGAAGATGCCTTAGTAAAGTTTAAAAATAAAAAAATTAAAAAACGGAATCCATTACTTACTAAAAATATCGTTAGAGGGAGGGAAAAATGAAAAAGATAATAGCTTTAATCGTGATTATCCTATTATTTACAGGATGTACGAAATATACTGAAATTAATAATCTTGCCATTGTGGATATGATACTTTTAGAAAAACAAGAAGATCAATATATTTTAAATATTACAACAGTAAAAGGGCAAAAAGAAGAAAATGACACCGGTATTAAACATCAAACTTATCACATTGAGGGAAAAAGTTTAGGTGAAGCATTTAATAAAGCTGAACAACTAGATAACAAAAAAACTTATTATGAACATTTAGCACTTATTATTATTCATGATTCACTACTACAAGAAGATGCGATAAATATTCTTGATTTCATTAAGAATCAGTTTCCTAAAACAAATTACTTAGTCTTGGGTACTACTTCTTCTACTACTCTAATTAGTAATCAATTTAAAGGTCACCAAGATATTGAAAAGTTTATCAAAAAAGAACAGTTAGAAAATGCTACTATTGCTCCTCTTACCTTTGATCAAATTTATAAAGCAACTCTTGATAAAGAACATGATAGTTTTATTCCCATGATTCGTTATCAAGAAGAAACACTTTCTGGCGCAGGAATCAAAGTCTTAAAAAATAATACTCTTTATGATCAAAATATGAGTAAAATCAATTACTTATTAAATAATAATGTAAATCAAATACCTATGACTTTAGAAAAAGATAATAAAAGTTACTTTATCAACTTTGATCATCTTAATGTTACAACTTCTTTTCGTAAGGATACTTTTACTATTACTATAACCGGTGATTTACAAAGTAGTGATGTTACTAAAAAAGAACAAGAAGAGATGGAAGCATTATTAAAAGAACAACTAAAAAAAGAAATAACAACCTTTATTGAAATGGAGCAAAAAGAAAGTATTAGTACTACTAATTTAAAAAATCTTGTCTATCTAAAGATGGGTAATAAAGAAAAACTAGATACTACTTATCAAAAAAGTAAGCTAAATATTAAAATAAATACAACATGGAAAGGAGAAACAATCGATGACTAATCGTAATGTAGGATTATTACAATTATTTTCTTTAACCTTTTTCTTGAGTCATTTCTTTTTTCTCTTCTATGGAGGTAATATTATTAAAATTAGTGGAAGTGATACAATTTTTTCTTGTCTATTGGGTACATTTTTAAATATTTTTCTCTTTTCTATTCTATTACGAATTAGAAAACATAAAAAAACAAAATCAAAAAATAAAGTGCTCGCTATTGCAATAGCACTCATCATATTAGTAACTATTTTTTTAGTAGCAAATGACACAACTTATTTTGTAATACATCACTATCTAGAAAATGGAAATTATTTTTATATTTTCTTATTACTTCTTATTTGTGCTTATATTATTTCTAAACGAAACATGGATAGTGTTGCTTCTCTTGCTCTTTTACTATTCTTTCTTTTTGTACCATCTTTCATCTACAATATGATTGGTTCTATTAATATCTTAGATCTATCTTATTTAAAGCCTCCTTTTGATAGTTCTTTCGCTAATGTAATAAAAGGTGCTTTACTATTTTCTTTTTATACTCTACTACCTCTTCTTTTATTGTTATTTATTCCCTATGATCAAGTAGATCAAAAAGAAAAACAACATAAATATCTTCATTTAGGTTTAATCATTAGTAATATTGTTACGATTATTAGTTTTATGATGATTGGTCTTGGTCCTAGTTTTGTTTTAGCTAGTACTTATCAATATCCTTATATGGTTGTGATTAATAAAATATCTGGTTTCTTAGTATTTAATCGTTTAAATTATATTTTTTCATTATATCTTTTATTTGATGCAACTGTTTTACTAGGATTATTATTTTCTATTTTGAAAAAAGAGGGCGAAAATTGGCGGTTATTTAAAAAGTCTCAGTAAGACTTTTTTTTACTTTTCTTTCATATAGTTTAAAGAGTTATAGCATGGGAGTGATCGATCTTGTTTTTTAAAAATATTGATAAAAGAATTAAATTAGTACTAATTATATTTATCTTATTATTAATTATTATTATTTTAAGAGTATTTTATGTTCAGGTGTTTGAATATGATAAATTATCGTCTCTTGCTAGTGATTTATGGAGTCGTAATTTACCCATTGAGGCGGCAAGAGGAAGAATTTTAGATCGAAATGGAGTCGTTTTAGCGGATAATGAAACGACTACTTCACTTGTATTAATTCCTAATCAAATTACAGATAAAGAAACAGCAACAGAAAAACTAGCTGAAATTTTAGGAGTTACTTATGATGAAATGAAAGAACACGTCTATAAAGAAACGTCTATTGAAAGAGTACATCCCGAAGGAAGAAGATTATCTTATGAGATTGCTGATAAAATAGAGGCTTTAAATTTAGAAGGAGTTTATTTGGTAAAAGAAGCTAAAAGGACATATCCTTATGGAAGCTTACTAGCACATGTACTAGGTTATGTAGGAATTGATAATCAAGGATTATCAGGACTAGAGTTACAGTATGATGATTATTTGACAGGAAAAGCTGGAGCTATTAAGTATTTTTCAGATGCGAAAGGAAATCAATTAGAATTAAATGACGTTTATATTGAACCACAAAATGGAATGGATTTACAGTTAACGATTGATATTAATATTCAACAATCATTAGAACGAGAGCTTGATAATGTTGTTAGTATGTTTAATCCTGATATGGCTTTAGCCGTAGTAATGGATCCTAATAATGGAGAAATTCTAGCTATGAGTTCTAGACCTACTTTTGATCCTAATAATTATCAAGATTACTCGCAAGAAGTATTGAGTCGAAATTTACCTATTTGGGCTACTTATGAACCTGGTTCTACGCAAAAAATTATTACTATGGCAGCCTCTGTTGAAGAAAAAGTAATGGATATTTTTAAAGATCATTTTTATGATAGTGGTAGTGTTGATGTTGATTCTGCTCATATTAAATGTTGGAAAGCTGGAGGTCATGGAGATCAAACTTTTTTACAGGTTCTTCAAAATTCTTGTAACCCTGGCTTTGTCAAGTTAGGTCAACTACTTGGTAAAGAAAAATTATTTTCCTATCTTGATTTATTTGGATTCGGTAGTAAAACAGGAATTGATCTAAATGGTGAAGGAGAAGGAATTATTTTTCCATTATCTCGTGTTGGTAATGTGGAGCTTGCTACTACTGCTTTTGGTCAAGGAATCAGTGTTACGCCAATTCAACAAATTACTGCTATTTCAGCGGTATTAAATGGTGGTAGTCTTTATACTCCCTATGTATTAAAAAATATTTTAGAGCCAGAAACAGGCAACGTCTTATACCAAAACAATGCTAAATTCGTACGAAAAACCATTAGTGAAGAAACAAGTGAAATCATGCGATATGCCCTTGAAAGCGTAGTAGCTTTAGGTGGTGGAAAAGCTGCTTATATTGATGGATATCGTATAGGTGGTAAGACAGGAACTGCTCAAAAAGTAGAAAATGGTGCTTATTTAGTAAATAATTATATTATGTCCTTTGTAGGAATTGTACCAAGTAATGATCCAGAAGCAGTTTTATATATTGCCATTGATAATCCCAAAAATACGGCACTCCTTTCTAGTTATACTACTACTCCTATCGCTAGACGTATTCTTTTAGATATTATTGATGCTTTAGATATAGAAAAACAAGAAGGTGGTATTGAGAAAGATTGGCAATGGGATGATAAAGTCTATTATGAAGTAGCAAATGTAGTAGGAAAAACACCACAAGAAGCAAAAACACTATTAGAGCACTTTGCCTTAGAATACTCTGGTAGTGGAGATAAGATTATTAGTCAATCACCGGAGGCTGGCACTCGTCTTGAAGAAGGAAGTACTATTAAATTAATGTTAGGTAATTAGTCTAACTCTATCTATTTATCATATATTAGTAACGAAAAGAATTGTCAATCATATTGTCTAATATGTAAAATTATTTAAGCTTTTTATAAAGGTGTGATATAATCAATAACAGAAACAGGAGCGTGAAAACATGTTATTATTAACTAAAGCCGTCTTTGCCATTATGATTGGATTTTTATTTAGTGTATGTTTAGGACTATTTTTAGTACCTTTATTAAAGAAACTAAATGTTGGACAAAGAATTAGTGTCTTCGTTGGAGAAAACCATCGTAAAAAAGAGGGAACCCCCACAATGGGTGGCTTAATCTTTATTATTCCTACTATTGTGATCACTCTATTCTTATTATTAACGAATAAAATTGCTTATTCTGATAATCTAGCTATTGTTCTAATCGTATTTGCTGGATTTGCTGTTATCGGGTTTCTAGATGATTTCTTATCCATTAAGCGGCATAATAATGAAGGATTAACTACTTATCAAAAGTTCTTTGGTCAAATCATCATTTCAACGATTTTCTTCTATATCTATATGCGTAATGGTGGTCAAACCTCTTGGGTAGTTGGTACACTTCATATCGATTTAGAAATGGGCTGGTTATATGGATTATTTATTCTATTTATTCTAATTGGTTCTTCTAATGCTGTTAATATTACGGACGGATTAGATGGGTTAGCTGGTAGTCTATCTGCTATTGCCTTTATTGCCTTTGCCTTAATTTCTTTTATGGTAGGTTTTGAAGATATTGGTATTTTCTGTTTAATTTTAGTTGGATGTTTGATTGGCTTTTTAGTCTTTAATACCCATCCCGCTAAAGTATTCATGGGCGATACAGGAAGTCTCGCCTTAGGTGGCGTAATGGGTGCTGTTGCTATTCTAACTCATAGAGAATTAACCTTATTAGTAGTAGCTGGTATCTTTGTTATTGAAACCTTATCTGTTATCCTACAGGTCATTTGGTTAAAATGTTTTCACAAAAAGTTATTTTTAATGACTCCTTTGCATCACCATTTTGAAAAAATGGGTTGGAAAGAAACAGATATTGTAAAATTATTTTGTACTTTTGGTTTATTATTAGCCATGGGTGGTATTTTATTTGGTGTGTGGTTATAAGAGAGGAATGAAAGAAAAAGATGAAGAAAAAGGTTGATTTGCCTTTGGTAATCGCCATAACACTTCTTATAATATTCGGACTCATAATGATATATTCAGCTTCCAGTATTTGGGCAGAATATAAGTTTCATGATAGTTTTCACTATGTGAAACAACAAGCATTATTCACGGTAGCAGGGTTCATACTAATGTATATTATTTCAAAAATAGATTACAAAGTATATTTTAAAAAGGCAAATATCATATTAGGTATTTGCCTTTTATTATTAATTTTAGTATTAATACCAGGAATTGGTAGTGTAAGAAATGGTAGTAGAAGTTGGTTTGGAATTGGTCCTTTTGGAATTCAACCTAGTGAATTTACCAAACTTGCTCTTATTATTTTTACTAGTAAATATTTAAGTAAAAGTAATAAGTTTTTAAAGAGTTATAAACATGGAGTTTTCCCTATTCTGTTGATTGCTATTCTATGTTTTGGATTAATTATGCTACAACCTGATCTTGGAACAGGTTTAGTATTAATGATGAGTATTATTGCCCTTTTATTTATTGCTGGTGTCAATATGAAATTTTTCTATGGTATTGGAATTATTGGTATTATTGGTATTTGTATTTTAATTGCCATCGCTCCTTATCGAATGGATAGAATTACCTCTTTTCTTGATCCGTGGAAAGATCCCTTAGGAACCGGATTTCAAATGATTCAGTCATTATATGCTATCGGACCAGGTGGCTTATTAGGACAAGGATTTCTAAATTCAAGACAAAAGCACTTTTATTTACCAGAACCACAAACAGACTTTATTTTCTCCATTATTTGTGAAGAATTTGGAGTAGTTGGTTGTATCTTAGTGTGTGCATTATTCATGATTGTATTCTATCGTGGTATTAAAATTGCTTTAAGAACAAAAAATACATTCGCTAAATATTTAGCTTTTGGTATGATCTTTCAAATGATCTTTCAGGCTTCTATGAATTTATGTGTCGTTATTGGATTAATTCCAGTTACTGGTGTAACATTACCATTCTTATCCTATGGTGGTTCTTCACTCTTAATTTCGATGATTTCGATTGGTATTCTCTTAAATATCTCAAAAAGTTCTAATAATTAATCACTACGTTTATATAAATACATAGTATCATTTTTACCACTATTTTCTCTTTTTTCTTCCATTACATATTGATAATTTTTATTATCCTTTTTTGATAAATATTGATCATATATATAATCAGTTTCTTCTAAAACTAAATAATCAAAATTATATTCACTTAAAAACTGATCTATATCTACTCTACCTTTTTGTAATTTAGAATATTCTTCAATTACATCTTTTTGTTTATTATTACTCTTTAAAAATACTTCTGCCCTGGGATCTAAATAGACTTTAAAGCCATAAAATTCTAGATACCCGCCATCATTATAACCTGTATAAATTTTTAATTCTTCTTTATGATTACTTTCATGTTCTACTAAATAATTTTTAATATTTTCTATACGGTTTTTATACTCATGACTAGAATCTAAAAATGTCACTCCTAACAAAGATAGAAGACATAAAACAATAATAGCATAACGAATCTTAAATTGTTTAGAATAGTGATAATTCTCCTGATATATTTTAAAATTAGGCTTTAAATAAGAAGCTAAAGGAAAGAAACAAGCTAATAAGAAAAATTGAAAACCTTTTATGCTACTAAGTGTCAAAACAGTAGTACCAAGATAAAGTAATAAATATCTAAGCTTTAATTTACTTTTTCTATAAAATACATAACACAATAAAATTCCGAAAAGACTAGCATAAATAACTATTCCAGTTAGACTAGTAATATTAGGAATATGCATTTCAATTACTAAATCATTAATATAACGATTTCCGAAAGAAGAAAAAATATAGACAATTGCTCTTATTCCATAAGGATTTAGAAAACCAGCTAAAAACATAATAACTACAGCAACAAGTAAAGGCTTTATTTTATATTTATCATAGGAAAACAACTTTATTTTAAAATTTAATAGATAAGGAAGTATAAATAAAAAAAGCATAAACCAACTAGAAGCATGAAAATTAATTAACAAGAAAGAACAAATAGGCAAACCAATTAAGTATTTAGTCTTACCCTTTTTTATATATAGCTCTAAAAAATAAAAACTTAGAATCAAGAAAAGAGCATCAAATATTTGAGGACGACTTGTCAAATAAAATAAGGAATATAAACTTCCAAAAATTGTAGTAATTAAAATAGATAAATGAATCCTATTATCACTAACTAATTTACACAATTTATACATAAAAAATAGTATGCAAACAAAGATCAATATAACAAAAATAGAAATTCCAATTAAACCAAACAAATCAAAAATTTTATAAAAAGTGACATCAGTAAACCATTGTTGAACTACAAAAGAAAAATTTTCATGAATGGTAAAAGGTTCTATTAAGGGAAATCCCTGTGTTAAAATATATCGACCTGTTGTTAGTAAAAACCAAAGATCATTATTAATTCTGTTATCTCCAGTTATAGAAATAAATAATGGAATCAATAAAAATAAAAAGGCTAATGGTTTAGCAGGATGATAATTTTTTAAACTACTTTTTATTTTTAGAACTATTTTTTTCATGAATTGTTTCCTCCATATACTCCTTTTCAGTGTTTACATTCCATATATTTTCTTTAGTATCTTTACCAGATATAATATTATTGATAGCTTCTATTGCCGTCAACATAGAATGATCCATATTATTATAATGATGTTGTCCATTGCGACCAATACAATATAAATTAACAATAGTATCTAAATAATCTTTTACATCATCTATATATTGATAAGAATCAAAATAAGCTGGATAGGCTTTTTTTACTCTTTCTACATGATGAAGAACTATATCACTAGTATGTACAATATTCATCTTTTCTAACTCTTTTACGGCAAACTCATAAAACTCATCATCTGTAAGATTCCATAGCTTATCTCCCTCATTACAAAAATATTCTAAGCCTAAGGAATAGCAATTCTTATCTTTTACCAAATAAGATGACCAATTATTAAAAATTTGAATGCGTCCCATCTTAATATTTTCTTCTTGAATATAAATCCAAGTATCATCAATCTTATCTTTACCTTCAAAATTAACTTTCTTGGTTAGAATACCAACTGTCATAAAATCACGATAAGGAAGGTCTTTTGCAATTTTAGTAATTTTTTTAGGAACTTGATTTAAGGATTCTATTAAATCTTTAATTGGCATAGAAGAAATAAGTATATCTACATCTTTACTAATACTTTTCCCATCTTGATTATAAACAACTTTAGTGATTCTATGATTACTTTGTTTGAGGGCAATTACTTTTGCATTTAAAATAATATTTCCTCCCATAGCTGTTATTTCACTAGCTAGTTGTTCCCACATTTCTCCTGGACCATATTTAGGATATAAAAATTGATCAATAAAAGATGTTTCTATTTTTTTATCTTTTATATGAAATAATTTTTTTAAATATGCCGTAATCACTTTCGTAATAGAAATTCCTTTTACTCTTTGGCTCCCCCATTCTGCTGATATATCTTTAGGATCTCTTCCCCAAAGTTTCTCAGTATAACCTTTAAAAAACATAGAATATAGTTTCTTACCAAAACGATTAATATAAAAATTCTCTAAATTTGTTTCTTCTTTTTTAAATATTTTACTTTTTAAATAACTAAAAAAAGCAACCACTGTATTAACAAATCCTAAATTTTTAATAGTTTTAAAATTTAAAGATACAGGATAATCAAAAAATTTATTTAAATAATAGATATGAGAAACTCTTTTTTGGACTAACAAATCACTTTTTGTTTTATCTTTAGATGACATAATTTCTTGCCATAAATCATTAATCTTTTGATTCTTCGAAAAGAAGCGATGACCTCCAAGGTCCATTTTATTTCCCTGATAAGTCACTGTTTTTGCAATTCCACCCACCATACTATCAGCTTCTAAAATCATAACATCATAATCTTTTGTACTTTTTAATAATTGATACGCTGCAGTAAGACCGGCTGGTCCTGCTCCTACAATAATAACTTTCTTTTTCATTTAAATACCACCAATCATATATAATAAAAAGCTAGAAGTCATCTTTAATCTAGCTTTCCCTTTAATTCTTTTAATTTAGCCAAAAATTCATTTGTTTTTCTAATTTCTTCATCTAATTTTTCATAATTAGCTGTATTTTCTAATTCCAATGAATGATGATTGACTTGATCTTGATCCGGCTTTTCAATACCAAAAATAGGACTAATAATTGGTGATGGAACATATTTTCTTACCGGTTCTTCTGATACTTTAGTTGGTGCTGTATAAAAATCATAAAGCGAAACTGACTCTTCTTTAGTCTCTACAGGAGGTACAGAAACATTTTCAGTAACATTGGCTTTATTTTTCTCCTCTTGATAACGTTGTTCTAACTCAGTAATAGAGATTGGTTCATTTCCGTCATCTTGATATTGACTTACTTCATTATAAGCTGTTAAGCTAGGACCTTTTTGTAATAATTCTTGTAAGCTAATAATAGCATTTTCTTCTTGTTCTTCTTCAAAACTAGTAAGTTCAATATTTTGATCTTGCTCTTCTTCATTTTCTTTTTTTAATTCTTCTACTAACCGGCTTAATTCTTCTTTTGCTTCTTCCTTGGTATAAACTTCTTCTTTATATTGAACTTGTTCTTCTTCCTTTTTAGTAACTGGTTCATTAACATCTAATACTTCTACAGGTCCATGATATATCTCATCTACTTTTACACCTAATTCATTATTTGTAACAATAGGCTCTTTCTTTTCTTGTGCTGTTTCTTTAGATTCAACTTTAGTAACTTCTTCTTTTTTTACTTCTACTACACTAGGAGTCTCTACCTTTTCAGAAATATTAAGTGGTTCTACTTTTACCTCTTGATTCGTATTAGTTTCTGGAATCTTTGCCATTTCTACTTTAGGTAAATCTTCTTTAGCTATTACAGTAGGTTCTTGAGTTTTTTTATAGGCTTCTACTTCTTCTACTAATTTTTTTAATTCAGCTGTATTATTCTTCAACTTTTTAGTCTGTTTATGTTTTTTTAATAATTCATATATAAACGAGCTAAGATAAAGAACAAAAACTAGTCCTAATATTCCTAAAACAATTGCTACTTCCTTTGTTGTTAAAAAATTTATTAAATCATTCATGGTAACACCTCTACTACTTTCGATACTATTAGAATATCACGAAAGGAATTTAAAGAAAAGTAGTTACATAAAATTTTACAAATAATATGACATTTTTATACATTCTAACTTAACACTTTTTTACAAACAAAAATTCGGCAATTTTTTAAGTTTAATAAACATATATTGTAGAAAGGAATAAAGGTGGCAATATGAAAAAAGAAACATTTATCATCTCTACAATAATTTTAATCGTTGGTGGATTCATTACCAAAGCACTTGGTATGTTAATTAAAATGGTCATGAGTAGGCTTATGGGAAGCGAAGGAATTGGCCTTTATATGTTGGTGTTACCTACTTTTAGTCTTTTAATTGGATTAGGTCAATTTGGTCTTCCTATTGCACTATCTAAACTAGTTGCTGAAGATAAAAAAAATAATCGTAATTTAATTTTTTCTTTATTACCTATTTCTTTTGCTATTAATATCATTATTATTGCTTTTGTAATTATTCTAGGTCCTACTCTAGCAGTTAATTTTCTTCATGAAGAGCGAGCTATCTTGCCAATTCTAGCTATGAGTGTTGTATTACCACTTACTAGTTGTTCTGGTTTATTACGTAGTTATTTTTTTGGTAAAGAAAAAATGTTACCTCATGTAGTTTCCAATTGTCTTGAAGATGTTGTAAGACTATTATTGATTATCATTCTAGTACCACTTTTCTTACCTAAAGGAATTGAAATTACTGTAACTATTATAATCTTAACTAATATTATTAGTGAACTTTCTTCTATTTTAGTTCTATTTTTCTTTCTACCAAAACATCTCAATATAAAAAAAGAAGATTTAAGTTTTAATAAAACTTACGCTAAAGAAGCTATGCATATTAGTATTCCTAATACAGCAAGCCGTCTAGTTGGATCCTTAGGATACTTTTTAGAGCCAATTATTCTAACCACTACTCTTACCCTCGTTGGATATCCAAGTTCTTATATCGTAAATCAATATGGTATTCTTTCAGGTTTTGTTCTACCACTTCTTTTATTACCATCCTTTTTTACCATGGCTATTTCTCAAGCTTTATTACCCGTCATATCAAGAGCTACTAGTAATAATCAAAAAGTATATGCAAAAAAGAAAATCAATCAAGCGATTTTCTTCTCTTTATTAATTGGTATACCCATGACTATATTATTTATGACCATTCCTGATATTTTTCTAAAATTAATATATAACACAGACCAAGGTGTCAACTATATGCGTTTCTTAGCCCCTTTCTGCCTATTAGAATATATCCAGTCTCCCCTTTCTGCAAGTTTAGATGCTATGGGTAGAAGTAAAGATAATTTTAAAACAACACTAATTGGTACTTTCATTAGAACAACTCTTCTATTTTTATTTTCTTTAGGAAAAATTGGTATCTGGGGACTAATATTTTCAACTAGTATTAATATTATTTTCACTACTTTATGTAATTATTATCAAGTAAGAAAGGCTCTCAAATAATGAAATTTTTTTATTATTATTTTCAAAGTAAAAAGTTAGTATTTCTACTAACTCATACAATATTCTTTAATATAATTTTTTATTTCTCTATCTGTTAAAACATTTCCTGATGATACTATCTTGTCTTCAATTATAAGAGCGGGAATAACAGTCACGTTGTATTTTTTCTTATCGTTAGCATCTATCTTTTCAATGTCAAAATTCATATCCAATTCTCGTTCTACTTTATTTAAATTCTTAAGAATTTTCATTCCATTACTACAATTCGCACCTACAATTTTTACCTTCACTTAATCACCTTCCTTTCATATTTAAACTATAACAAATAAATATGGAAGAAATATGGTAAAAAAATGAAATTTAATGTTTTTTCGAACTAAAGAAAACTCGAATATAAAGTGTAATTAACGTTAATCTAGCTGCAAACTTCATAAGAAATAATTCTCTCTTAGTAGCATTATTATATTTTTCTTCAAAATAATACTGACTTTTTTTTAGAGTTTTAAATTTCTTAATCATATTCATATTTTTATTAATAGTTACAGCATGATCATGAATAATTACTACCTTATTATAGACTGCAATTTTATAATTTGTACTTTTTAATTTAGTAGCTAAAATGTTTTCTTCATAATACAAAAAGACATTTTCATCAAAGAAACCTACTTGTTCTAATACTTCACTTTTAATTAAGAAAAAACAACCTGATACTGCATCTACATAAGAAATATCTGTCTTATAATGTTCTTCAGGATAAACAGTATATTTTTTAGAGAATTTACGTCCTACGATAGGTAGATTAGTCCAAATAGTTTTTTTAGGAAGTGGTATCTTCCAGCCACGACTTAGTTCATGATCTTGACAAATTACAGGACCTAAAACTCCTATTTCTTTATTAGATAACACTTTTTGTAACTCTTCTAAATTTTCATTGGATGATAAAATAATATCAGAATTTGAAAAAACTAGATCACATTTTTTATATAATTTTAAAGCTATTTTAGCGCCCTCATTCATTCCATAAGAAAAACCTTTATTTTCCTTTGTCTTGTACACAGTAATATGTTTACTTTCATATTTTTTTAAATATGTATAAGACTGATCAGTTGAATGATTATCTACCACAATAATATGATGAATACTCTTATAATCTTTAATATTTAAAAGTAATCGCTCAGTTGTTTTATAATCATTATAATTAATGATGATGAAGACTAAAGGCCTTTTTTTCATTTTATTGTTCCTCCTTTTTAGGATATATTAGTAATAATGCTACAAAGATACTAACAGCAGGTGCTGTAAGAACATGTCCTGTTATTAAAGATAGTATAATACTTAAGAAAATAGCTAAAAAATATGCAAGTTTTCTTAAAGAATCTTTATCATGTAAGTGATTTTTAATAGCTTGTGTTAAAAAGAAAATATAAATAGTCATATAAAGAATAAAACCGATGATACCATGATGAAAGAAAATATCAGCATAATCCATTTCAATCATCTTAAGTTCCTCATTCTGATCAGTATAACCAATTCCCAATAATTTCTCTGAAACAGACGCTTCCTGATAAATATCAGCAGTATTACTTAAAAATTTAAGTCTTGAACTAAAAATAAAGTGATCGATTAATTTAGGACTTTTAAAAATATCACTAATATTATTTACTTCAAGGAAATCTAAATGTACTCTTATATTTTTATAAAAAGTAGTTTTAGGTAAGAAATAAATCCCTCCTATAATCAGTAATAAAGAAGCACCAATAATAATAGAGGCTTGTTTAAATTTCTTTTTTTTAAATAAATGATATAAACAATAAATAATAAAAGCAAGAGCAATAATTATAAAGGATAATAATGGTCCTTTTGTGCCTATTGAGAATAAAACATAGAGTAATATAAAAAGAAATAAAAGGAATAAAAGTATATTACGTTTTTTATATGAATAGTATAAGAATAATGGCATTAAAATAGATAAAATAGCCCCTATTTCATTAGCAGAGTTAAAAAAGCCTATACTACCACTTTTCGTGACTTCATAGCTATCAAAACCAATACCTAATAAGCTTGGTACAAAAACACCGCCTAAATAGATTAAATAAATAAGATATAAATAGTTTTTTGGTATGATTTTTTTATCATCTTGTACTAATGCCCAAAATAGTAACAAAATAATTAAAAAGTAAAAAGATCTAAATGTTCCTTGCATTTCATACCAGAATGATTCAGGACTTTTTAATACCAAAACTAAGATAGCAAAAGATAACAAATAACTAATTAAAATAATTAATAATATTCTTATTTTAGTAGCTTGTTTCCCACGATATAGAAAAAAAAGATAGAAAAAGCTAACTAAGCAAAAAATAAAACGAAATATAATACCAATCGTAATAGGAAAATCAAACATATGAATACCAAAGGCAGTAAATATATCTAAAAATGGATTAGAAATAAGAAATATTTTGACTATATTTTCTATTGTTAATTTCTTCATATGATTAAGCTCCTTTTTTATATTCTAACACAAAAAAAGAAAGTACACTAGGAACTTTCTGTTAGTTGACATGAATTATTCGTAATTGTCAGCTTTAACTTCCATAAAGCTTCTTGGATGATTACATACTGGGCAAACATCAAGAGCATCTTTACCTACGTAAACATGGCCACAGTTACGGCATACCCAAATTTTATCTCCATCTTTATGGAATACACGATCATCTTTAACATTAGCTAGTAAAGTTAAATATCTCTTTTCATGTTCAGCTTCAATTTTAGCTACACTTTCGAAAAGAAATGCTAAATGATCAAATCCTTCTTCTTTTGCTGTTTCAGCAAATTCTTTATACATCTCAGTCCATTCATAGTTTTCACCAGCTGCTGCATCTTCTAAGTTAGTCATAGTATCTGGTATATCACCACCATGAAGTTCTTTAAACCACATTTTAGCGTGTTCTTTTTCATTGTTAGCTGTTTCTTCAAAAATAGCTGCGATTTGTTCATAACCATCTTTTCTAGCTTTTGAAGCATAGTAAGTATATTTATTCCTAGCTTGACTCTCTCCAGCAAATGCTGTCATTAAGTTTTGTTCTGTTTTTGAACCTTTTAATTCCATTTTTTCTTTTCCTCCTTCTTTAAATAATCCATTATTTATAACAATATGTTGATAAATAATTTACATTTAAAGTATACGAATTATTAAAAGAAATGTCAACTTGTACTGACTCTTTTTAATCAAAAAAAATTCATTTCCTGAACACTAATTCAAGAAATGAATTTCTATATAAATAAACGATGAATTATTTGATATCAATATATTTCTTAGTTTCCTTTTCTTCTAGTTTAGGAACGCTAATGTGAAGTATACCATTTTCAAATTTTGCTTCGATTTCATCTTCTTTGATATCTCCTAAATAAAAGCTACGTGAATATTTTCCATATACTCTTTCTTTACGAAGATATTTTTTATTATCCTCTTTATCTTCTTTTTCATTATTCTTTTCAGCAGAAATGATTAAATTTCCATTATTACATTCTACTTTTATTTCATCTTTTGTAAATCCTGGTAAATCCATTTCAATATGGAAAACATCATCCTTTTCATAAATATCACATTTCATTTTAGAATCATCATCAAAGAAATGATCTAAAGCATCATCAAAATAAAATCTTCTTGGTAACATCATGTTATCATCACCTTTCCTTTCACAATTATGTTATAGCATATTTTTTGGCACTTGTCAATAAAGAGTGCTATTTTTTTAAAATTTTTTCATTCATAAATATTATAACCAGATTTTAATTATTTATTTCTTTTTTTTAATTATAATTTTAGGCATATTTCAACTAAATTAATAAAAATCACTTAGGTACTTTTATAGTACGATTAAAAGTTCGATCTCATTTTTACAGGGCGATGGGAGTCATCTTTTAAAAATATAAGATAAAAATCGATTCTTTGTGTTGTATGTTAGCTCTGTTTGAGGGGAATTGCAAGTTATTTTTCAACTTTAAGATTGTTTTAACAAGGTTTGATAAAAAGTTTGAATTTCTTGCACTATTTGTTTAGTACTTCCATTTTCATTGTTATATATTTCCAATAGTTTTTTATACATCGTTTCTCCGTAATATTCTACAAATTCTTTTTTAAAATATGTGTTTAAAAAGTAATTTTTAAACTCTTCATAAATTTCATCTATTAAATTTTCTGTTAAATTATTAAAATTTATATTTTTTAATTTTTGTAATAACATTTTATTCTGTTGATATAATTCAAGATGTTCTTCCTTCTCTTTTTCATTTTGTTTGTCTAAATGTAAAATTGACTTCTGAATTGATATTATAGTTTCAGGATTTTCTAAAATCATACTTTTAATTTCATCTGATGTTAACTTGTTCAGTTCAAAATCTATGGTGCTAGTATAGATATTGGGACACAAAATTTTACACACATGATATAATATATATCACTTGTGAAAGGAGTTGTGTCTCATGGGA
>CAJFVY010000030.1 GCA_904420615.1 uncultured Bacilli bacterium
AGTCGTATATCAAAAAAAGCCTTGTTCGCTTGTTTAATCATTTTTTATCATATATAATTTTTTTGGAACATTTGATGTGAGTGTCGTCCTCCAATCTTATGAAGGAAAGGAGGGATACAATGAAGAAAAGAACTTTTATACTAAAAGTCCTTCGTCTTATTGCTATCATTTTATTACTCCTTACCTTATTGGTAATAGCAATAAAAATATGACACTCTAATCAGCATAGATCAGAGTGTCTACTCAAACTTTAGAGGCGACATTCACTTGCGAAATCAAATGTTCCTCATTTTTAATTTCTGTAAGTTCTTCTTACATATTCATCTTATCACAAAATATTTCCGATGACAATTGTTTTTTGAATGACGTATTGGAAATAGACTGGTAATAGACAGTATAATTATATTACAAAAAGTCGTATATCAAATACATCTTGTTCGCTTGTTTAATCATATATAGTTTTTTGGAACATTTGATGTGATGAGTGTCGTTTCCTTTCAAAATACAAAAAGGAGGCGGGGTAAAAGTGAAAACAAAAACTTTTAAAGTCTCTTGCTTTTATTATTTTAGGTCTTGCCATATCGGTAATTGCTATAAAGATATAAAAACGACACTCTAATCAGCATAGACCAGAGTGTCAAAAACCAATTATATTTGGAGGCGACATTCACTTGCAGAATCGAATGTTTCTCATTTTTAATTTATGTAAGTTTTTCTTACATATTCATTCTATCACAAAAAAATAATATTGAAATCGTTTGTTTTGAATATATAAAAAGCTCATTTTATATTATGAGCCCTTATTTTGACAAAATTTTATTATTGTGTAATTATAATATTAGTAGAGAGATCAAAAGAAATGTGTTATGATAAAAGTATCAATGACCTTATTAGGAGATGAAATTATGCAGGCATTAGAAAAAAATATGACAGGGGTTTTTAATGAAAATAGGATTGTAGATCAGATCAGGGCTTTAGGAATTGATATGATTAAAAAAGCAGGAAGTGGACATCCTGGGATTGTTTTAGGGGCAGCACCTATTATTTATACTATTTATGCTCATCATTTGCGATTTGATCCTAAACATCCAAACTTTTTTAATCGTGATCGCTTTGTGCTTTCAGGAGGTCATGGATCAGCATTATTATATGCTACTTTAGCTATGGCTGGATATGATTTAGAATTAGAGGATTTAGAAGCATTTAGACAATTAGGATCTAAGACACCAGGACATCCTGAATATGGAAAAACACCCGGTGTTGAAATGACTACCGGACCGCTTGGTCAAGGATTTGCTTCTGCAGTAGGGATGGCTATTGCTGAAAAACATACAGAAGCTCTTTTTAAAGAGAAAAAAAGTGACCTAATTCACTATCAAATTTATTGTCTTTGTGGTGATGGCGATTTAATGGAAGGTGTTAGTTATGAAGCGGCTAGCCTAGCAGGTACTTTAAAGTTAAATAATTTAATTGTTTTATATGATTCCAATCATGTTTGTTTAGATGGCGATACTATTTCGACTTTTAATGATGATATTAATAAACGATTTGAAGCAATGGGTTGGGAAGTACAAAGTATTGGAGATGATATTGACGCTATCAATAAAGCTATTGCCAAAGCGAAACTTTCCGAAAAACCTAATTTGATAGAAGTAAAAACAACAATTGGCAAGTATGCTAAAGATGCTGGGAAAAATACGATTCATGGTCGTAAGTTGGATGATGAAGATGTTACCTTGATTAAGCAAAGCATGAATATGCGTGATATTCCATTTACGATTACGAACGAAGCTTTAAATGATTTTCAAGGAATAATAGAAACTCGTAATGGTTCTCTTTATGTTGATTATTTGAATCAAGTAGAACAATTAAATGAAGAAGCTAAGAAATTATTAGAAGAATTAACGAATGATCATAAGAAAATTGATTTATTAGCTTTAGATTATGAGCCAAGCGAAGAAGCTCAAGAGTCTGTACGACTTGCAAGTAGCAAGATGTTAAATTCTTATGCAAAGAGTAGTGAATTAATTATAGGAGGCTCTGCTGACTTAGCTAGTTCTACTTTAACTTATTTACACGACATGGGAGATTTTTCTAGTAGTAATTATGAAGGCCGTAATATTATTTTTGGTGTACGAGAATTTGCTAGCGCAGCAATTGCGAATGGATTAGCATTAAGTGGATATCGACCTTTTGTTTCTACTTACTTGAGCTTTAGTGATTACATGAGACCCGCTATTAGACTTAGTGCCTTAATGAATTTGCCGGTAGTTTATATCTTTACTCATGATTCTATTACAGTGGGTATGGATGGTCCCACTCATCAACCAGTAGAACAATTAGTAGGATTAAGAGCTATGCCTAATTTATCAGTATTTCGTCCTGCGGATTCTAATGAAGTAATTGGTACTTTTAGAAGTGTTTATGAAAGTAATATGCCTAGTGCTATCGTTTTAAGTCGTAACACTCTTCCTATTATAGAAACAACGTCTGTTCCTTTAGTACAAAAAGGAGCCTATATCATTAGAGAAGAAGAAAGAAAGCTGGATGGTATTATTATTGCGACAGGGGAAGAAGTATCATTAGCTTTAGAAGTTTCCAAAACACTAATGGAAAAAGGATATGATTTAAGAGTAGTCAGTATGCCCAATATAGGATTATTCTTAAAACAAGAAAGTGAATATCAAGAAGAAATTTTACCAGCAGGTACTAGAAAGTTCGTAATAGAACGATCATCTTCTTATTCATGGTATCGATTTGTTTATAATGATCAATCCTTATTTACTGTGGATCAATTTGGTGAATCAGCACCAAGTAAAGATCTTGATGAAAAATATGGTTTTACAAAAGAAATAATCTCATTAAAAATTGAACAACAATTAAAATAATTCGACAAAATTTTATAAGATTTCTTGTTATAGTCAAAGAGGTGATTGTAATGAGAAATTTTTTTATATTTAAATTAAAACCAGAATTTAAGAGTTTATACAAAGATAAGCCATCAATTCTATATAATATTTTTGAACAAATCTATTTATTAAAGAAAGATGATATTGCATATGGATATAGTCTATTTCGTCAATTAACTATGAAAATTGATAAAGAAAATGTAGATAAGTATCTTTTTTTAACTTATCATCAAAGTATTCCTTATAGTAAAAAAGAATATATTCATTATTATAATAATCCTGCTCATGAAGAAATTAGTACTTTGGAAGTAAAAAGAGCATATATGAAAGTAAGTACTAATTATTATGATTCTTTCTTTTTAAATGAATTTAATACTGCTGATAATCAATACTTTGTCTGTGATTTCAAAAATCAAGACTATTTCTTTCTAGATTCAAAAAAACTTCTTGTCTAGACTTTAAAAATTTAGTACAATGTAAGACAAGGGAGATGAATTTATGTTACATGATATTTTATTAATTGTAATTGGCTTAGTAGTAGGAGCTATTATTGGGTTCTTTATTGCAAGAACAGTTACTAAAAGATATATGAAGAAAAATCCACCAATCAATGAAGAAATGATTAAAGCTTTAATGATGCAGATGGGAAGAAAACCAAGTCAAAAACAAGTGAATCAAATGATGAAATCTATGCAAAAATATATGTAAAAGAAAAAAGTAGCATACTTATATAAAGCATGTTACTTTTTTATATTTTTTTTGCTACTACAATAAGATATGAATTATCAATACCAAAATAACAGGTTTGTAAAACTAATATATCATCATTAGATGCAATAGATACACCAGTATCATATATAGAATTAGATTTTAACCAGTTAAGATGATTGCTATACTCTTCATCTGAAAAATTTAAATTAACATGTTGTAGGGCAGTAGTAGCAATATAAACAGAAAATATTTTATATTGATATGTATCCGTTTCAGTTTTAAGATAAATATTAGAATGTTCACGATAATATGATTCATCTAAATAGTTTTCTAACAAATGAAACTCTGTATATATATTTTCAGAATTATGTCCGTATATAATTATCTTTCTATCATTTATATTATTTCTATAGTCTAAAAATACACTGCCTAACTCATTTTTTGATTTGTCTAATAAATGGTGAAGGTAAAATTCATTATCGTTTCCTTTTGCTACTGGTGTTAATAAGTCCGTATGTTCTATTGATAACTCAGCTATAATATCAGTATTATTAAATTTATCTTGGTAATTTTTAATAACATTTTGATTATTTTCAACACTTAATGTACTTATTTCTTGATATATTTCTTTTTCTTCTTGTCTTGCTGATTCGTCTTGATTCGTTTCTTTGTTGAGATTGATATTTTGAAATTGATATAGTAAAACCACACCACTAACCAATAATATGATAGCTAATAATTTTATAATATTTTTTTTCTTCATAAGATCCCCTCAAAATCCAAAAGAATTCCCATAGGAATTCTATTATTTATTCTTTATTACTAACATATTTGAATAAACCAAGTCCACTTAAAACTAGGAATAAAGCAAAATAGATATTTTGACTTTGAGGTTCTATTCCTGTTTTTGGCGGAATGATTTCTATAGGTCCTGTTGTAGAACCAATTCCCGGTTCATCATCAGTTGTGATTGGAGCATATACATAGGTAACTACGATTTCTCCGTCAATATATGTTCCAGTTTCCTTACCATCAATAGTAACTAAAACATAATTATCAAAATATTTTTCGAATGTTTGATAATCTTTTCCAACCATATCTTTAGTAATAACATCATCTGCTAAAACATTACCATAAATGTCAACGTATTTAGCAATTACAGTACCTTTTAAAGCAGAGTAAGTAAATTGTAAGTTTACATTGAATTCATAATCTAAATAAGCATCCATGATATAAGGACCAGATGTATATAAAGTTCCACTAAGAGTATAGTCACTAGTATTAGGATTTAATGTACCAGCATTATTGATGATATAATCATCACCCTTAGTTTCATCTCTCATATATTCCCCAATTGCTAGATCTTCAGAATCATTGTGAGAATATTCATCTTCTTCGAATCCCCATGCAAGACCCTTGTTATAGAAATAATCATAACTTAAAGCAATTACATCAGGATTAGTTTCAAGATTATAAGGTGAACCATCTTCTGTTCCTTGAGTTGAAAAGAAATCATCAAGAGCTTCATCAGGTAAATCTACAATTCTAGTAGCATTAGTACCATATAAATTATTATAATATTCTAAAATGTATTCTTCAGGAGAAGAATATCCAAGTGATGCTAATTTATTTAAAACATAGTCAGTTTCTATTTTAGAAGTACTTGGAACTATACCTATAGCTTTATAGGCACTGTTTGGAAGAAAGAATGGATCTTTCTCGCCTAATATTTCTCTAATAATACCATCAGGAAATTGATCTAATCTAGTATAATTAGTATGATATTTGGCATTATAGAAATCTAGTAGGTATTCTGTATAATCATTAATACCGTTTAAATATCCATTTTGTTTTAAAGCAATATCAATAGCTTCATCTGTCATTTCTATATTACTAGAATTAGGAATTAATGCACGTAAAGCAGTATTATAAGGTCTATAGAAATGATAATTCTCATTTACTGTATTACCATTAAATAATGGTGCATCATCTTCATTTGTAATCGTTCCTTCATCTGTTAACTTATCATAAACAATATCTTCTGTTGGAAAAATTTCAAATGAAGTTTCATCATAATTATAAGTATACTTTGATAAGTTATTAATAACAAAATTAACTGTTATTTTATCTCCTGGTTCGAAAGCGTTATTTAAATGGAAATTATCTGTATCATCTCCATAAACTGCTTCATAAACAGCATGAGCGATATCTTCAAAAACATTTGGTGCAATTACAATGGTATCCAATTCATAATTTTCTGGAATTGTGATAGTAACAGTAACAGATCCTTCGATCCACCAAGGATTTACAGAAAGATTATCAAAGTTGTAATCAATAATAAGTCCTTCACTTGTTACTTTTCTTTCAGGCTGAATAGCTTCCCATCTAGAAGTTGTGTCATCAACAGTTGCAGTTAGTGTGTTTTGCATTTGTGAATTTAATTCTTCAGCATGAACATCTGTTATAAAACATACACTTAAAACTAACAGAAAAATACTAAAGAACAATTTTTTCTTTGACATTTTTTTCCTCCCACCACTATTATCTGCAAACTTTTATAATTTATACAAAAGAGCAGATTCTTGCATCAAAGAAAAGATTAGTATCAACCGAACCTCCCGATTAACATAAAGTTTCCTTTGATTTGACTCACTATACTAATCAGATTTTGAGTTTTTGTCAATAAAAAATGGCTTAAAATTTAAGAATTGTTAGCCAGAAACAATCAATTTTATAACTTTAGTAAAAAGATTCGTTTATTTTGCTGATTTTAAGTATAATTTATATCTTTGAAAATTATAAAATGTGTGTTATGATTAAAACAGCAAATATCTTGAAAAAGTAATTGCTATAATTATATTAATGTTATTGCCCCATAGCCAAGTGGTAAGGCAATGCGCTCTGACCGCATTATGCGTTAGTTCGAATCTAACTGGGGCAGCCAATAATTAGAAAATAACAACATGAGGTGAGATAATGACAGTAAGTAATGTAGATGAATATTTTGATAAATTATTTTCTAAAGATAGAGTAGTGCAAGAAATGTTTGCCGATAATACATATATGGATTGGTTAGAAAAATTTACAACAAAAGTTCCAAGCTTTGATAGCGAAGTCATGTATTATAAAAATTTAACAGAAGAGGATAAGAAAAATTTAAGAAATTTAGATATCTTTTTTAAGGTTATTGAGCATTATGCTAGTAAAAATTATATTAGTTCAACAAAATTAGAAAGAGTGAATGGATATTATTATTTACTTTCTTATCATGAACAAGCATATCAAATTGGTCTTTTATATGGAACAAGTACTATGTTTTTTTGTAAGAAAATGCCATTAGAAAAAAATATAGATACTATTAGTTTTGATGAGGTAAAGAAAAATACTTTGCGTGATAGAACAATTACTATTAATAAAAAATTAGAAGAGTTAACTCCTATTATTAAAAAAGCCTTACAAGAAGGAGTTCCTGGTGATGCTATTTGTAATAAAACAAAAACATTAGTAAAAGAAATGAAATTAAATAAAATAGGTGATAAGAATGAATGAAGAATTAGCTGAATTACTTTTTCCACATATTAAAACTTCTGTAGAAGAAATAGAAGCAAAATATCCTAAGCGTGATTTAAAAGAAGGAGCTATGGTTACTAGATTTGGACCTTCTCCTACAGGATTTATTCATGTTGGTAATTTATATGGCGCTTTTATTAGCTCTCAACTTGCTCATCAAAGTGGTGGTATTTTCTATTTGAGAATTGAAGATACAGATAGTAAAAGAGAAGTAGAAGGTGCCAAAGAAGCTATTCTTAAGGCACTTGCTAATTATGGTATTGAGTATGATGAAGGCTATCAAAAAGGTGGACAGTATGGTCCTTATGTGCAAAGTGAACGAGTAGAAATTTATCAGACTTATGTAAAAGACTTAGTAAGAAAAGGTCTTGCTTATCCATGCTTTATGAGTGAAGAAGAAATAAATGAAATAAGAGAAGGACAAGAATTACGGAAAGAAAAGATTGGTATTTATGGTCATTATGCAGTAGATCGTGATCTATCATTAGAAGAAGTAAAAAAACACTTAGAAAATAACGACCCCTATGTAATTCGGTTAAAATCACAAGGTGATCCTCATAAAGAAATTATTTTACATGATCTAATAAAAGGAGATATTAATCTTCCTGAAAATGATATTGATTTTCCATTGTTAAAAAAAGATGGAATACCAACTTATCATTTAGCTCATGTTATAGATGACCATTTAATGCATACTACTCATGTAATTCGTGGCGATGAATGGATTTCAACTTTTCCATATCATTTAGAACTTAATAAAGCATTAGGCTTTAAGCCGTGTAAATATGCACATATTGCACCCTTAACGAAAAAAGAAGATGGAAAGATTAGAAAACTAAGTAAACGAAAAGACAAAGAGTTTGCTGTTAGCTATTACGAAGAAGCTGGAATTCCGAAAGAAGGAGTACGCCTTTATTTAGCCACTCTTGCCAATAGTAACTTTGAAGAATGGTATATGCAAAATAAAGATAAAACAATTAATGACTTTACTTTTTCTTTCAAAAAAATGGCAACTGGTGGTACCTTATTTGATATGGAAAAACTAATGAATATTTGTAGAACATATTTTTCTAGAATAAGTGCTATAGATCTATATCAAGAAGCTCTTCCTTTTTATCAAAAATTTGATAATGACTTCTATCAATTAATGGTAAAAGAAAAAGATAAATTAATTGCTTTTCTAAATATTGAACGTGAAGGAAAACGTCCTCGAAAAGATATAGCAACTTATCAAGATATAAAATTAGAAAGTAGTTATTTATTTGATGATTTATTTTATCAAGATAAAGAAAAAACTTATCAAGAAGTAAAAGATATGGTAATAGATGAAGAAACTTTAAAACAATACTTTAAAGTATACGATGCTAATGATGATCAAGATACGTGGTATCAAAAAATAAAACTATTAGCAGAAGAAAATGGATATGCACCAACTACTAAAATGTATAAAGAAGATCCTAATGCTTATAAAGGTCATATTGGTGATATTTGCGAAATGATAAGACATATTTTAACTGGTAGAAATAAGACACCTAATTTATATGACTTATTAAAAATCTTAGGAATAGAAGAACTAGAAAAAAGATTTCATTGGTATAATGAAAAATAAAGAGACTAAATCGATTTTATTCGAAATAGTCTCTTTTCTATAAATTAAGTTATGAGAAATTTATAAGATAGAAAGTAAAATTAATACTGTATTATGAATCATATGCATAACTACTGAAGTAAAAACAGTATTGGTCTTATCATAGGAAAGGGCAAAGTAGAATCCTAAGATGCCATATGGAATAATATATAAGAATTCAAAAGGACTAGAAAAACTACTAATAACATGCAAAAGGCCAAACACAAGACCAGATGAAATAGCAAATACCCATTTATTCTTAAAGAGATTACGAAATGCTTTACGAAACGTTATTTCTTCTACAAAAGGAGCAATGATCCCAGCTGTTAATAGCATCAACCAAGGAGAAACTTGAATCATTGCTTGGACTGCTGTTTCATTTGTGGAATTATTAAGAGGTGTCAAGATAGCAATTAAAACATTTGAACAAACCATGATTAAAAGTCCCAAGAACCAATATTTTAATCCTACATCAAAATTATAAGCAAATTTATCCTTATAGATTTTAAACTCTTGTTTTAACTCTTTAAAATATAATAGAAAAAGAATAATAGCTAGTATAATATCAGCAAAAGTTGATAGAAATATACTTTCTGTAGCGCTCATAGTAGTAAGATCAATTCTAAATATAAAAGCTCCTAAATAAGCAAAAATACTGGAAAAATAAAATAGACCAAAAGTTAGAAAAGCTTTCAAAATTAATATAATACGTTTTCTTGTCATAGAATCCTCACTTTCTTAATCTATCATATCACAAATTTATAAAAATCATTACTTTTTTAAGAAATTATGATAAAATTATTTTAGATTATAAAATATAGGAAAGGTGTAATATGAAACAATATATGAAAGAGTATATAAATGAAATAGACAAGAAAATTAATAGTAATCATCATTTTACTAAACAAGATATAGAAGAATTTTTATTAAAATTAAAATTTTTTCAACATGAAAGAACAATTCATTTGGTAGTAACGTTATCATATGCTTTTTTTACTATTTGTTTTTTAGCTTTAGGATTACAAGATAATGCTAATATATTATTAATTATTGTCTTTATATTCTTAATCTTTGATATATTTTATGTTAGACATTATTTCTTTTTAGAGAATAGTGTTCAATATATGTATAAGCAGTATGATAAAATGAGAAAGGAAGAAAAATAATAAGATGAATTTAGAAGGAAAAGTTGCAGTAGTAACAGGCGGAGCTATGGGAAATGGTAAAGGAATAGTAGAAGTATTAACGAAGTATCAAGCGGAAGTTATTATTTTGGATAAGGCAAAGGAACTAATGGATACAGTATCAGACCTTACAAGTAAAGGATTTAAAGTTACAGGGTATCAAGTGGATATTAGCAATAAAGAGTCAATTATAGCTGCTTTTGATGAAATAAGAAAGAAATATTCAAAGATTGATATTTTAGTAAATAATGCTGGTATTTGTAAATTGGAATCTTTTGATACTATGAGTGATGAGTTAAGAGATTTACATTTTAATATTAATATTAAAGGTACTTGGGATGTTACAAAAATATTTTTACCTATGTTAAGAGCTAGTAAAAAGGCAAGTATTATTAATTTATCTAGTGTAACAGGTGAATTGGTAGCAGATCCTGGAGAGGTTGCTTATGCTACTACAAAGGCAGCTTTAATTGGTTTTACGAAAGCCTTAGCTAGGGAAGAAGTAGAGAATGGTATTAGAGTGAATGCTATTTTACCAGGATATATTGAAACACCAATGGTAAAGGGAATGGCTAAAGAATCGAATGCATCTAATCCAGATTCAGTTATTAAAGGAATTGCTGATGCCATTCCAATGCATAGGCTAGGTACTATTACAGAATTAGGAGAACTAGCAGCATTTTTAGCTTCTGATCTTTCTAGTTATATAACAGGAAGTTCCATTGTGATAGATGGAGGATCAACTCTTCCTGAAACAGTTAGTATGGGTGTTTAAATACACCTATTTTTTGTAAATTGTGGTGTCAAATGGTAAGAACAAATAAGGAAAATAAAAAAGTTATGTTATACTTGTTATATAAGTTACTGTATAACTAAAAATAGGGGACAGTAATAAAAAGAAAGAAGGTATATTATGGGATTTATTAAAGCTTTTTCTGGAGCATTAGGTGGTGCATTTGCTGATCAATGGAAAGATTTTTATGTGCCTCGTCAAGATGTACCAGGAACAGCAGCTATTTTTGAAGCAGTAATGCAAGGAACAGATGCAGGACGTGGTTCTAATACTAAAGGCTCTGAAAATGTTATTACAAATGGAAGTAAAATTGTAGTGCCAGAAGGAACCGGTTTAATTACGATGCAAGATGGAGCTATTACTGGTTTTATTTCAGAACCAGGAGGGTTTATCTATACATCAGATGATCCAAATTCTAAATCTATGTTTGCTGGTAATGGTATTTTATCATCGACTCTTGGTCAATCATGGGAAAGATTTAAATTTGGAGGCCAACCTGCTGCTCAACAATTAGCTTTCTACGTTAATTTAAAAGAAATACCAAATAATCGTTTTGGTACACAAGCAGAAATTTATTGGGATGATGCTTATTTAGGAGCGCAAGTTGGTGCTGTAACTCGTGGAACTTATACATTAAAAATTATAGATCCATTATTATTTGTAAAAAATTTTGTACCAGCAAAATATTTACAACCTGGTGCTCCAGTATTTGATTTTGCTGATATGGATAATGAGGCAGGATCACAACTTTTCAATGAAGTAGTAGGTAGTCTTTCTGCTGCTTTCTCGAATTATACAAATGATCCTAGTAAGGGAAATCGAATTACCAAAATTCAAGGAGATCAAATAGGTTTTGCAGAGTCTTTATCGAAAGCAGTAGAGGATGCCTATCATTGGAAGACAGATCGTGGACTTGAAATTATCAAAGTAGCTATTCAAGCTATTGAATACGATGAAGATACGAAAGCATTATTAAGTGATGTTAAGAAAGCTGATGCTTTATCTGGTAATCGTGGCAATTCTTTCATGCAACAATCTATTGCACGTGGTATGCAAGCAGCTGGTGAAAATCCAAACGGTGGTGCCATGGGAATGGCCTTTATGGGAATGGGCATGAATGCCGCTGCTACTACAATGGGAGGTATACAACAACCAGCAAATGTTCAAACACCATATCAGACTGTTCCAACACAAGGGATGAATACTGGAACAGCACAACAAACAACACCAACTACTCCAAATGCTACTACTAGTGGAACAAGTCAAGCTACTTCTTCCAATCCATATGCCGAATTAGAGCAATTAAAACAACTATTAGATAATGGTGTGATTACCCAAGCAGATTTTGATGCTGCAAAGAAAAGAATACTAGGAATTTAAGATGATTAATGATCAAGAAAATTTAGTTAACCTTGATACAGCTAGGGTAGTAGATACGTCTCAAGGGACTAAAAATGGACAAGAAAAATGTCCAAAATGTGGTTCTACTGATATTTCTTTAAATATTCATACTGGTAAATTACGCTGTAATTATTGCCGGTATGAATTTGAACCACAACAAGTTGTAGGATTAGAAGAAAATATAGAAGAGTTACAAGGGCAAGTTATAGGCTCTGGTGCCAGTAACATTAATGCTGATGCAAGCAATATGATTACTATAAAATGTACTAGTTGTGGTGCTGAAGTGGTAATTGATACTGCTGAAGCTACTCAAGCAAGATGTCACTGGTGTCGGAATATGCTTTCTATTAATGAACAAATTCCTAATGGTAGTGTACCTGATGTAGTATTACCATTTAGTGTTAGTAAAGAAGATGCTGAAAAACAAATTGCCACTTTTGTTAAGAAAAGACAGTTTTATGCACACCCTCAATTTAAAAAGGAATTTACGACAGATAATATTATGGGAGTCTACTTTCCATATATGATTGTTGATATCAATGCTCATGCTAGCTTAAATGGTGAAGGAGAAAAATTAATTAAACAATATACAGAAAAACATGGAGACCATTATACTACTTATTATGATGCAGATTTATATAGTATATCTCGTGAGTTCGATTTAACAATCAATGATTTAACGATTGAATCAAGAAAAGATCGTTTAGATAAGAAAAATAAGAATATTACGAATAACGTAATCAATGCAATCATGCCCTTTGATACAGAACATTGTGTAAAATGGAATGCTAATTATCTAAGAGGATATACTTCTGAAAAACGGGATGTTAATGTAGAACAACTAAGTGGTATTGTAGGAGTACAAGCTAAAGATATAGCAAGACATTCTGTAAATAAAACAATTCAACAATATAATAGAGGAGTATGTTGGACTAAAGAAGACTTAACCATAAAGGGGCAACAATGGCAAGCAGCCTATTTACCAGTATGGTTATATAGTTATCAACAAGTAGTGAATGATCATAAAAAGATCTTACATTATGTAGCGGTTAATGCTAGAACAAAAGAAACTATGGGTAGTATTCCTATTCATATGTCAAAATTAATTCTTGTTTCTTCTATTATTGAAGTATTTGGTATTATGGCTATGCTGTTTGTTGATTTTGATTATAGTTTCCTTTTCGCAACTATTGGAGTTATATATTTTTTCTTTTTCTATTTTAAATATCGTAATTCTAATGCACGCCATACTTATGAAAAAGAAACCAAAACAACTATGAATAATTTACAAAAAAAGGACCAGTTTATTAGAAGAAGAACTCATCTTAGAAATGCTTGGATGGAAAATGCTAACAATAATATGGTACAAGGCTCTAATATTTCTTCCAATATGTTAAATGTATTAATGGATCAAGCAGAAGTAACAAAAATATTAAATGAGCATGTCACATCATCAAATACAAATAATACTAATAATAAGACTGAATAACTAGTCTTATTTTTTTGCTTATTTTATCCAATCAAGGTTAGTGTTGCTAAATTGCAAAAAATATGATATAATAAAGCAACATTAAAGGGGGAGAATAGATATGAAAAAAGAAAAAAAGAAAATAGAACAAGAAAGAAGAAAAAATTATACAAAACTTTATAAAAGTGGTGTAATGGGGATGATATTACCTGAGAGGGATAAGTTTCTAGTTGCAGCTAAATATTCTAAAAATCCAAAATTAACTGACAAAGAAGTAGCTGAAATATTTTATATGGCAGGTTTTTCAGAAAAAGTATTAAGTGGACCGGCTATTAATGTTAAGTTAAATAATGCTAGGAAGAAACTAGATGAAATAATTAAACGTTATGGTTCTGTTGAAACATTAATCGACCATTTTAAAAAAACAGCTAAAAGAAATGAAACAATAAATGAAGAAAAACAACATTGTTTAATTGATGAATTGAATTTAAGTGACAAAGTATTTGATATGTTAGAAAATTTAGGCTTTATATCTACCGCTGATATTATTAATAATTATAATATTTTGTTATGTGTTGAAGATTTAGATAAAAAAGATCTATTTGAAATTGTTAATGCCGTTCATAATAAGGGCTTGTCATTTTTTAAATATGATGAAGAAAGAATAAAAAGAGATCCAGAATTACAAAAATATCAATCAATAGATTGTTTAAATCTTTCTATTAGGGCTGAACATTGTTTGAGAGCTTTTGGCATTTCAAAATTGGGACAATTAACGGCAATGCCAGAAGTTTCTTTACCTAATATTAGATTACTTGGTCGTAAGGGTACCGCAGAAGTAATTGAAAAAGTTCATGGCTTGGGAATGTCTTTTGAAGGGGAACCAACTTTAAGTTCTTCTGACAATATGAGTGCTAATGAACTATTAGATCGTAATAGATACTTGAATGATTTGAATGGTGTAAGTCAAAACTTTCTTGAACTTTCGGAACAAGAATTTAAGGACTTGATAGGAAAGTATTTAAAAACATCAGAGTTTAATAAGAAGGTTTTAGAAGGACTTGAAATGTTAAAACGAGATATAACTCTTTTTCAAGAAGCCGTACAAGAAGAAGTCGCACAAGGAGCACATGTTAAGAGAAAAAAAATATAGATTGAAATAGCGATATAAAATCTTTCTTTTATATCGTTTTTCATGTTATACTAATGGCTAGAGGAGTTGATAACATGGCTAATATAAAAATAGAGCGTATTAATCATATGATACAAGAAGAAATTAGTAATATTTTAATGAGAGAAGTAAAAGATGAAGATATTAAGTTTGTTACTATTACTGGATGTGATACTTCAAATGATTTAAGTTATTGTAAAGTGTATTTTACTAATTTAGATAGTGAAAAAAAAGAAGAAGTATTAGATAGTCTTAATAGAGCTAGTGGTTTTATTAGAAGTGAACTTGCTAAAAGAATTGAGATTAGACATATGCCAGAACTTAAATTTATTTATGATGAATCAATTGCTTATGGGGAACATATAGAAGCTATTATTGATAAGTTAAATGAGGAATAAAATGAACTATAAAATAGTAGTTAATAAAGAGTATTTGTATGATAAAAATGATTTTCAGAATAGAAAGTTAAAGAAAGTTAAGAATATACTAGGAGAAGAATTTCTTCTTGAATCTAGAACCTTAAATGCTTATCTTGCGTTAAAAGAATATTTGGCAAAACAAAGTATTTTTATTACTATTACAAGTGGTTATCGTACTTTAGAAAAGCAAGAAGAAATTATAAAAGACTTCCAAGATAGATATGGTGATGATTATACAAAACAGTATGTAGCACTTCCTAATACAAGCGAACATCATACTGGTCTTTGTTTTGATGTGGCTTTAATTATAGATGATAAAGTAATTCTTGAAAATAATGAAGCGATGAAGTATGAAAGTACATGGCAACATATTTTTGAAATATTATCATTGTTTGGTCTTATTTTAAGATATCCAAAAGGTAAAGAAGCTATTACTTCTTATCAATATGAGCCATGGCATTTTCGTTATGTATCTAAAAATACAGCATCTATTATTATGAAGAATCATTTAACATTAGAAGAATATGATAAAATATATCATAAATCAGGTATATTACTAGTTGATAAACCAAAAGGACTTACTTCTCGTGATATAGTAAATCAAGTTAGTAAAATATTTGATACAACTAAGGTTGGACATAATGGTACTTTAGATCCTATGGCTACTGGTTTATTAGTAATTACAATTAATAAAGCTACTAAGATAAATGAATATTTAACCGCTACTGATAAAGAATATATTGCTACTGTAGAAGTAGGATATGAGACGAATACTTTTGATAAAACAGGTAAAGTTATAAATAAAGAAAATCAGGAGATTGATATTAATGAATTAAAACGAGTGATTTCAACATTTCCAAGAGAATATGAGCAAACTGTTCCAGTTTATTCGGCAATTAAGAAAAGTGGTAAGAAATTATATGAATATGCAAGAGAAGGACAAGAAGTTGAATTACCTAAACGAAAAGTCTTAATCAAAGAACTAGAATTGTTGGATAGTAAAAAATGTGAATTTACATTTAGAGCAGTAGTATCGAAAGGAACTTATATCAGAAGTTTAGTCCAGGATATAGGAAAAGAATTAAACCTATACTGTACATTAAGTGAATTAAAAAGAACAAGACAAGGAAAATTTCTATTAGAAGATGCAGTGGCTTTTCATGATGTAACTGTTCAAACACCATTATTATCGATTGGAGAGAGTCTTTCTTTTCCATTGATTCACTTGGATAAAGAAACATACGATAAAGTAAAAAACGGTATGGCAATTCCTAATAAATATTTAGTTGAAAAAAAAGTATTATTGGTATATGATAATTTCTTAGCAATCTATGAAAAAAAACAAGACAGGTTAGTAGCTTGCAAAATTTTAAATTAACATGGGGGAAAGAATATGGAAAAATGTATTGCCACATTATTTAAAAAGCATGTATTACGTGATAGCTATTTTTTATTTAATAGTGTTCAAATTATGGAAGGAGAGTATGATTTTACTAAGGATCAATTTATTGATCAGTTTAATCATCGCTATGATTCTATTCAAAACGTGGATTCTATTTTAACAACAGATGAATTCTTTTTTGGTAATCCTGTTTTATTATGTCAATTAAAGGAAACTTATCAGGCTTCATCTCTAGAAGAAGCAAGGGAAGCATATGGAATAGAAGCTGATTATTTAATATATATTGGTAAAATAACAAATCATCAAATAAAAAATAAAGCATTAGATTTATGTGAGATTCATGAGCCAGTTATTAGTCAAAAGAAAAATAGTAATAATATAGAGTCTTATCCATTAAGTAAAGAAAAGATAAAAGAACCTTCTAAACAAGAAGAAAAAGTTGATGTTCTTTTTGCAGAAGTAGAAACTTTAGATAAAAAACCAAGTAAATGGCAGAAGTTAAAGTAATATAATTTTTTTTTTTTTGGAGAGGTGCGTCAGTTCGGCGTATATAATATAGTCGGTGGGAAGCCGACCTGGTAATCTCTAGCAAAGAGCCAGTAGTTAGCCTTGGAGC
>CAJFVY010000031.1 GCA_904420615.1 uncultured Bacilli bacterium
CTTTTTATTATTTAGAAAAGACTTAATTGATTAGAATCTGGTAAATCACTAATAATTCCCATCGTATCCATTTTATCGATTAAAGTTTTAGAAACACGACCTCTTTTTTGTAAATCTTCTTTACTCAAGAAAGGTTGATTGCCTCTTTCTTCTACTATAGCTGTCGCTACAGCACCACCTAATCCATCAATCGTAGAAAATGGTGGAATCAAAGTATTTTCTTCTGTTTTTGAAATAACAAAATATCGTGCATCACTTTTTTCAAGTGAGATAGGTGCAAAACGAATTCCTCTAGCGGCTGCTTCTAAAGCTACATGTAAGGATTCAATGATATTGGTCTCTTTATTAGTTGCTTCAAATCCTTTGGCCATTAAATCTTCATATCTACTCTTAATAGCATCATAACCTTTAATCATAGTCTCAATATCAAAATCACTAACTCTAATAGAAAAATAAGCTGCATAATAATTTAAAGGTTGATATACTTTAAACCAAGCAATTCTAATGGCACTCATAACATAGGCACAGGCATGAGCTTTAGGGAACATATATTTTATTTTATGACAAGACTCAATATACCACTCGGGAACATGAGCTTCCCTCATTTCTTCAACCATACCCTTCCAAGTTTCAGGATCTTTCGTAGCTTTACCTTTTCTAACATGTTCCATAATTTTAAAGGCTCTAATGGGTTTCATTCCCCAATTCATTAAATTTACCATAATATCATCACGACATCCAATAACATCTTTAAAAGGAACAATATTATTTTTTATTAATTCACTAGCATTGCCTGCCCAAACATCAGTACCATGAGAAAGACCAGAAATTTTAACTAGTTCGGCAAACGTAGTAGGTTTGGTTTCAACAAGCATTTGAATAACAAATCTCGTACCAAGTTCTGGTAAACCTAATGTACCTGTTGGACACAAAATATCCTTTTCTGTTACTCCTAAAGCATTAGGAGAAGAAAGAATTGAGAAAATCTTTTTATCATCCATTGGTAATTTCGTAATATCTAAACCTGATAAGTCTTGAAGCATTCTTAAAACTGTCGGATCATCGTGTCCTAGTATATCAAGTTTTAATACATCTTGATCAATTGCATGATAATCAAAGTGTGTTGTTCTCCAAAGTGAAGTATTATCATCAGCTGGATACTGGTAAGGAGTAAAATCAAAGACATCCATATAACCTGGTATAACAACAATACCTCCTGGATGTTGTCCAGTGGTTCTTTTAACACCCGTACAACCAATAGCTAAGCGCTCAATTTCAGCCATTCTTTTTCCTTCTATTCCTTGTTCTTCAAAATATCCACGAACAAAACCAAAAGCCGTTTTTTCCGCTACTGTTCCAATCGTTCCAGCTCGATAAACATTATCGACACCGAACAATACTTTTGTATATTCATGGGCTTTCCACTGGTAATCACCTGAGAAGTTCAAATCAATATCTGGTACTTTGTCAGCATTAAATCCTAGGAAGGTTGCGAAAGGCATATCTTGTCCTTCTTTATGCATTTTTGTACCACACTTTGGACAGTCCTTATCTGGCAAATCATAACCAGATGGATAATCTTTACCATAAGGAATACCTTCATCATTAATAAATTCCGAATATTTACAATTTTCATTGTGACATAAATAATGCGCTGGAAGTGGATTGACTTCTGTTATTCCCATCATAGTAGCAACAAAAGATGATCCAACAGAACCACGGGACCCAACAATATAGCCATCATCATTTGAATGCTTAACTAATTTTTGAGCAATTAAATAGATGACATCGAATCCACCACCAATTACTCCACCTAGATTTTTCTTTAATTTCTTTTCAAGTTCTTCTTCAGTTATATCAGGCTCTACTACCTTCAAATTTTCTTTTATTACCTTTTTTACTTCATCAAAACCTTTCAAAAGAGTATCATGTAAATTTGCAAATATCTTTTTCTTAAATTCTTCTTCCTTTAAATCAGGTTCTTCTCTTTTTAATTTTGCTTCTATAGCTTCATAAACCCCATCACCATATAATTCTTTACTAATTCTTTCTTCAATATTATATGGCAGTGGATCTCCATACATACTATTAGCTTTAGTAAATACTAATTCCGTAACCGTTTCTACACTTCTATCAATTTTAGGCGAAAAAGGAATTCCACCAGTATCGATAATTACCTCAATAATTTCAGCCATATCAAGAATCTTATTAGGATTTTCTACAACAATCCTATTTCTTGTCTTCTCATCTAAGAAATCAAAATCATGAAGCATTTCCTCTGTTGTCCTAAAATGATTACTAGGAATATTTTCAAGGCCATAACGAGCTAGAGGGTGTCTTCCACCACCCGGTACTTTTTGATTAGCAATAATCTCGCGATAGATTTTATCTTCTCTTTTAATATGATGAACATCACCTGTCGCAACTACAATTCTTCCTGCTTCTTCAGTAGTACGAATAATTTTCTTAAGATGTTCCGTTAATTCTAATTCATTACTAAAATCTCCACTACTCATTAAATGCTTATAACATTCTGGTGGCTGAACTTCTACATAATCATAAAAGCGAATAATATTAGATAGTTCTTCTTCACTCTTACTTTTGGCTTGCTCAAATACTTCACTTTCATAGCATCCACTACCAATTAAAATACCTTCACGATATTTTACTAAAACACTACGTGGAATACGAGGTGTTTTGTATAAATAATTGGTATTGGCATAACTAATCAATTTAAATAGATTTTTTAATCCTTTTTTATTTAAAGCTAATAAATTAACATGATGAATACGACCAAATTTATACATATCATCTTTGGAAACTATATTACTTAAAGCATCCATTGTTTCAATATTACGATTATCTAATTTTTCAAGCATCTTATATAAGACAAGAGCTGTTCCTTCAGCATCATAATCACCACGATGGTGAGCACTTTCATCCCAAGGTACATTATAACGTTTTACAAGAGCTGATAAACCATGACGAGAATAATTAGTATCAATAGTTCTTGATAATTCTAATGTATCAATAACCGGATTTTTAAATTCTCCTAAGTGATACTTTTGATAAGCCATTTCAAGGAAAGATACGTCGAATTTAGCATTGTGTGCTACCATTGGATAATCTTCAAACCAAGCAATAAATCTTTTAACAGCATTCTCTTCATTATCTTTATCTTGTAACATTTCATTAGTAATATTAGTTAAGTTGGTAATTCTCTCATCCAAAGGTCGTCCTGGATTAATTAATTCATCATATCGCTCTAAGATTTCACCATGTCTCATCTTGACAGCACCTATTTCGATAATACTATCGGCACCACCAGCATTAAAACCAGTTGTTTCAAAGTCAAATACAACATAGGTTTCATCTAATAATTTATGATTATTAGGTCTAATAACAATATTAACTTCATCATCTACCATAGCGAGCTCTGTACCATACAAAGCTTTAAATGGTTCTTTGCCTTCTTCTAATTTTTTATTGTAGTCCCTAACTAAATTATACACATGAGGAAAAGCTTGAGCACCATTATGATCTGTAATTGCAATACCACGATGTCCCCATTTCATAGCTTGTTTTACTAAAAGAACTTCATCTGCTACTCCATCCATCTGACTCATCTTAGTATGAGCATGTAACTCTACACGTTTTACTTTTGCTTCATCAACAATTTCTTCATCTTCATGAGTAATAGGCATAATATCACGAGCATTTAATACTAATTCTTTACTAAATGGATCATTCTTTACATATCCATGAAAACGATACCATTTATTCTTTACTAACTCTTTGCAAAGCCTTGCATATTCATCATTGTCTTTTACAAATACTTTACAATAAATACTATCACTTTCATCTGTTATTTTTAAAGTAATAATCTTAAAATCACTCTTACTAGATTCAAAATACTCAACACCAAAAATATATCCTTCTACTGTAATATCATTATCTTCTCCAGCAATTACAGACATTTTAATTGGTTCTCCTGTTATTTTACGTCCTAATATCATTCCTTCTTCTACAACCTTACTTCTACGAGGATGAGAAAAAGTACTCTTTTTCTCTGTAACTTTTATGGCCTCTACTGGTTTATTTTCAGCCATACTAATATTAGAAACAGTTGCACTCAATTCCTTTGATATTTCATCACTAATACTATGATCTTTTCTTAATTCTATTTCAATAGACATCTCATAACCTACTTGTTTATATAGTAAGTTAAGAACATCTTTTATACTATCTAATTTATGTTCCAAAGCACTATTTTCCGCTACTAAAACAAGTCTATCATCATTCATGATTAGAGCATCTTTATAAATTTCCTTTACTCCAATTTTATTTTCATTTTTTAATTGATCTAGAAAATAAGGATAATAAGTAAGTAATGTCTCACTTTGTTGATTCGAAACATGATAATTAAAAGTAACGGAACTTGCCAAATTAATTTTTCGCTCTTCTATTGAAGAAAGAACTTCAACTGGTAAAAAATCTGGTAATTCTAAATAAATATTCCATCTACCATCATTTTTATTAATTATAATCTTATTTAAATGAGCTTTCATAAAAAAAGAATAGTAATCTTCTGATATATGCATTTTATCGAGTAATACTTTTATTTTTTCTTCCATACTATCAGTTTCAACTCCTATCCTACTTCTAAATAATTTCTAATTCATTTATTTTTAAAATATATTTTTGATTTCTAATACAAAAAGCAATAAATTTATAAAGATCAAATCTTTTTAACTCCCTCTCATATGGATATTTATCTAAATCAAAAGATAAACTATCACGAACCATATAATGTCTCATTTCTTCTTTACTATAACCTAAATACATTAACCAATAAGGATATATTTGCCTTTTCAAAAAATTAAGTTCATGATTTCCTCTTAAATAAACACTATGTCCTAAAAGTCTTGTTGCAAGTTCATTATCAATAGCTAATTCGATAATTGCTTCTGCAATATCCATATACTCTTTCTCATAACTTGCAATTTCTCTTTTTAAAATATGATGTAAAATATCCAATAAAGCTTTTTGATAATCAATTAAATCCTTTGTTCTCCCCCAAATAATTACATTAACTGTTTTATCTTTTCCAATAATACTTTTTGTTTTCACTATATTTAATCTTGGATCAACAAGATAAATATTATAAGTTTTTAATTCAATTTTTAAAATATCTTTTAAATTTGCAAGAATTTCTTTTTGATAAGTATCCCAGCTTTTAACAAAGCCATTTCGATATTTTTCGGTATTATTTCTAATATCTTGATAGCATTCTGAACTTTTTACCATTTCGAAAATAGCATCATTATCTGGAATATAATCTTCAGCATATTTTAAAATAGTATTTTCTTCATTTTGTAAAGCTTGATAATGATGACGATAACTCTTCCATAATTTTTGTTTTAAAGACTGAATTTCTTTCGTAATAGATCTTTGAAATAAAAGATTCCACATTAATATATAATCATTTAATATAAATTTAAGATTCACTAATTCATTCCCCCAAACTACTTTAACATGTTATTAATTAATATATCACAAATAACTTAAAGAAAAAAGTAGTGAAACCCTACTTTTAGAAATTATTGATCACATAATATACTCCAAATCCTACTGCGGCAATCAATAGAATGGATAATATTATTTTTAAAATGGTAAGAAAAACAGATGGTTTTTTCAATTCTTCCTCTTCATCATCAATAAAATCTTCTTCTGATAAATCTAAGGATTTCGTAAAAAATGACTGGTCTAATTCATTTTCTTTAGGTTTATTTTCAACTGGTTTTGGTTCTTCTTTAGAAGTAGAACTAGCAATTGGCTCTACTACTTCTTCCAAAGAACTAGTAGCCATTAAATCACTTAATAAACTTTTTTCTTGTTCTTGATCAATTTTATTTCTTAATTCTTTTGAAGTAATGGTATTAATTAATTCTTCTAATTCTTCTTCATTTTCTACTGGTTTAATTGTTTTATGAACTTCACTTTTTAATTTAGCGATATTTTCAGGACCACTCTCTAAAATATTATACGATTCATTATGCAGTTTTCTTTTTCTTTCTAAGTCGTCTTTTTCTCTTAATTCTCTTGCTTCTTTTAAAATAGTATTTAAATCATGACTTTTTTCTTGATTAAATTGATAAATAGAATTAAACTCCTCTAATTCATGCCGTGGTGTATTAGGTTTATCATCAAGAAAATTGTATTCTCTCATTACCTGATAACCACGTCTTGTTTCAATGTTTCGTTTTGCTTGATCAAGTTCTACTGCTTCTAGTTTCCCCACATTACCAAAACTAGTGTATTTTTCATTTCTTCCTAAATCTTGATATAACTTTCTATTACGAGCCACTCTACTATGTCTATTTGTCATTTCATCTGAGTCATTATTATAACGACTAATTCTACTACTCATGAAATCACCTACTTTTCTTTAGTTTAACATAATTAAGTCCAAAATAAAAGTAGCAGGTGCTACTTTTTGTCTTTTACTGTCATTGTTTCTTGTAATACTGTGCCAATTGTGGCCAAATTTTGTAAATCACTTGGAATAATAATCTTAGTTGCTTCCCCTTTTGATACATCTACTAAAGCTTCATAGCTTTTATATTTCAAAACTTTTTCATCCATATTAGCTTCTTTTAAGTAACGCAAACCATCAGCAGTAGCACGTTGTACTTTTAAAATAGCTTCAGCTTCACCTTCTGCTTTTTTAATTTGAGCTTCTTTTGCAGCATCTGCTCTTAAAATTGTACTTTCTTTTTCTCCTTCTGCAATTAAAATAGCAGCTTTCTTCTCTCCTTCGGCCTGTAAGATTTTTTCACGACGTTCTCTTTCAGCTCTCATTTGTTTTTCCATAGCTTCTTGAATATCACGAGGTGGAATAATATTTTTTACTTCTACTCTATTTACTTTAATTCCCCAAGGATCTGTTGCTTCATCTAAAATAGATCGCATTTTTGAATTAATGATGTCTCTTGAAGTTAAAGTCTGATCAAGTTCAAGTTCACCAATAATATTTCTAAGGGTTGTAGCTGTTAAATTTTCAATAGCATTAATTGGATTTTCTACTCCATAAGTATATAATTTAGGATCTGTAATCTGAAAATAGACTACCGTATCAATTTGCATTGTAACATTATCTTTCGTAATTACAGGTTGAGGTGCAAAGTCCTTTACAATTTCTTTTAATGACACATTATTAGCTGCTCTATCTACAAATGGTATTAAATAATGAATACCAGTTGAAAAAGTCTTATAATAGGAACCAAGTCGTTCCACTACCATAGAACGAGCCTGAGGCACAATTCTTACTCCTGTAACTGCTAAAACTAATAAAACAATAATAACTACAATAATCCACATATTATTTTTCCTCCTTTTTCTTAACAATTAATTTTACTCCATCAATTTTTTCTACAATAACTTTACTATCTTTTAGAATCTTATCTTCACTAATTGCACTCCATCTTTTACCAGCAACTTTCACTTCTCCTCCTTCTAATGGAAGAATATCTTCTGTGACAATGGCTGTTTTTCCAATAACGGCATCTAAATTAGTAGGAATTTTTTCTTTCTTCCTTAATTTTTTAACAATTTTCTTAGTTGATAATAAACTAATCACTGTTACAATGACAAAAACGATTAATTGAATGATTATAGAATTTGTAATAAGACTAGTTATCATAGCACATAGTGCTCCTAAAGCAAACCAAATTGAAACCAGATTAACCGTCAGTAGCTCAATAACTAACATTACTATAAAAAGAATAAACCATATAACCACAATACCACCTACTTCATTATATGTATATTTAAATTAGTTTTATTATAATAATATTAGAAAAGAAAATCAACCTTTTAAAATTCAAAAAAACGCGTTATAATCAAAAAGGAGGTAAATATATGAAAGTTATTGTAAATAAAGATGCTTGCATTGGATGTGGTGCATGTAATGCTATTTGTCCTGATGTATTTGAAATCAATGATGAAGGATTAAGTGAAGTAATAGAAAAAAATATCAAAGATGATTTGAAAGATGATATTGAAGATGCTGCTTCTTCTTGTCCAACTAGTGCAATCGAAGTTGAAGAATAATAAATTCTTTTAAAAAGTTAATACTTATTGATGTGAACTCCAATTAGAAGGCATCAAAGCATTAACTTTTTTATTTTTGTATTTTATAGGTCTGAACGTCATCTTATACGAAACCTCGTATAATGGTAAACTTTAAGTAAATTAGAAAAAGAGGTAGTATATGAAAAAAACTAATGGACGTTCATTTAAAGTAACCTGCGAAAAAGGATATTATGTTTTTAAATTAGAAAAATTATTAAAAGAAAATAATATGAGTAAATACTCATTAGCTAAATTATTGAATACTGAGTATAAAGTAATTAATCGATATAGTCATGGTACCTTAACTAAATTTGATTCTAAAGTAATTGCTCGTATCTGTAATGCTTGTAATTGTAGAATAGAAGATTTTTTAGAATATGTAAATGAAGAAGAAATGATTCTTAATAATAAAGAAAAAGTCTAGCTAAACGATTTATTTAGTTAGACTTTTCTATTATTTTTACGATAGATAATTACTAGTAGAGTTGCAATTGATACCATTACAATAATACCACCTATTACATAGACCATAGTATTCGTCTCAGGATTCTTTAGAACATTTACTGTTATTTCATAAGTTGTACCATCTTCATTTATCCCCGTAATAGTTGTTGTACCTTCTTCTAGTCCTACTAATTGTTCATTTTCTATTATAGCTATGCCTTCATTCTGACTAGTCCATGCTATATTTCCACTAAGATTTGTTGCTTCAAAAATATTATAAACATCTTGTTTACTATTCTTTGCTATGGTTATTTCTTTGGTATAGTGATCAGTACTTGCAGGTACTAGGATGTCTTATAACCGGACAGTTTTTGAAATGATATAAAAATGACCCAGAGGTTATCTTGAGTCATTTGTCTTTTAAAATTGAAATAAACAAC
>CAJFVY010000032.1 GCA_904420615.1 uncultured Bacilli bacterium
AGGCTACTAAATTAAATCAAGTTGATATTTTAGTTAATAAATATGAATATTTAGGAATGAGTTATGTCCCTGATAATTTAGAAGAGATTCCTGATCAATATTCTAAGGGTGGTATCTATTTGGTACAAGAAGCTAATGAAGCCTTCATGAGATTGGTCGATCAAGCAAGAAAAGAAGGTTATCAAATACGGGCTATTTCTGCTTATCGTGGATATGACTATCAGAAAAGATTATATGAGCAATATGTTTTAACTGATGGACAAGAAAGTGCTGATACCTATTCGGCAAGACCAGGATTTTCAGAACATCAAACGGGTCTTACTGTGGATATTGATAATTATGAGACTAGCTATACAAATTTTGAAACGACAAATGAGTTTCGTTGGATGCAAGAAAATGCTGCTGATTTTGGATTTATTTTAAGATATCCCAAAGGAAAAGAAAATATAACAGGATATCAATATGAATCATGGCATTATCGTTATGTTGGAGTTGAGTTAGCTAAAAAAATAAAAAATAGTAATTTAACTTTTGATGAATATTATGTCCGCTATTTAGATGAAGTTTAAAGAATTAATATATTTTTCTTTTAAATTAAAAATTTAAGCTAATAATATAATGATGACAAAGAGGTATTGTATGATTATATTATTAGTTCTTTTTTTATTTTTATTTTCTGAAGATGTAAATGCTAAAGTATTAAGTATTCCTGATCAGTTAGTAAAAGAGGTAGATAAAAATTATATTATTCAAGATAATGAATATATATTAACTAAAAAAATATATTATCAAGAAGAAATAAATCCTTCTATTAGTGATTCTTATTATGTAGAAGAAAGTGTTCCAGAAGATTACCCCATTAAGACTCAGTATTTACTTAAAGGAAATTGGAGTAGTTGGAGTACTGAAAAATTAGAAGATTTAACTGATTTAGAGGAGGAAACAAAAACTGTTGTTTTTTATCAAGATTTAAAAAAAGTAAATAAGATTATTTTAAAAGATTTTTGTTATGTTGGTTTATTATCTTTATCAATTGCAGGTAATACTAAGATATATTCATCTTTAAAAGAAGTTTATTATCCTAATAAAGAAATAGTAATAGAATTAGATGATGATTATTATCCGTGGGAGTTAGAATTAGAGCTTACTACTTTTGTCTTACAAGAAAATACTAATGCTTCCTTTACCATTACTTCAGATATTCCAGGGTATATAAATAGAAAAATAAGTTTAAATACTCATGGACTAACTAAAAATAAGATTAAAATATTGGAGTGTCTTGAGAAGATGCTTTTAGATGAAAGAGTACTTACTACAACAGATTATGTAGATTTACCTTATCGTAAATTTATTAAAGAAGAAAAACTTTATCGATATCGTGAAGTACGTTATAAATATCAAAAAGAAGCTAAAAAAATAAGTGGTGAGCAAATAGAAAAAGGCTATAAAGTAGTAGGTGAAGAGATAAAATATTACTTATACCGTGAAGAACAGATTGAAGTCTATGATGATATTAAGTTGAATGATTATGTAGATTTAGATAAGATTGTAAAAAGAAGTACTATTCCATTAAAAGAAATTAAGATTTCATCTTCTAATCAGTGTGGTGATATTCTTTTAACTATAAGTGTTCGTGATAATGAGTTTATAATTCCTGCTTCTATTGAATGTAGGAAAATCCCTAAGAGTAGGGTTACTTACCACCAAGAAACATCTTTCTTTAGGATCATTTTAGCCATGTTAGTTGCAAAAATTGTCGGTTGAAAAAGTTGAAAGGTTTTGTCGAAACACTCGCATCTTTTTTAATTTTTCTGTAAGATAAGAGCAAGTGAGGTGGCAATGTGGACTGGAAAAATAGGCGAATTAATGATCGAGAAGTGTTATGTTTAGAGTCATTATATTTAAAAAAATTACTGAAAGGAGAATAAAAAAATGGAATTAGAACAATATGAACGATTAATTCATTATATGGCCCATAAATATCAATATGGAGCTGATTATGAAGACTTGTATCAGGCTGGAATGTTAGGACTAAAAAATGCTTGTTTACATTATGATCCTACAAAAGATAGTGACTTTGTAAATTATGCTTGTATTTATATTAAAGGTGAAATGATTAAAGCCAATAATAGTGTAAATCAAATTAAAGTCAGTCGTGATATGTATAAATTACAACAAGAAATCAAAAAGACAAAAGAAGAACTTACTCAGACATTACACCGTGAAGCAACTTCTATGGAGATTGCTTATGTATTAGGACAGAATGTAGAAACGATTGAACAAGCTGAAAGTTTAGCAATACCTATTTATAGTTTAGATAAAGAAGATGTAGATGACTCCTATAATTTATATCAAAGTATTGCTCAGAAAGAATATGGTTATGATGATACAAAATTAGATATTGATATAGCACTTGATCATTTAGATGAAAAAGATAAACAATTAATTTTATCTCGTTATTTTGAAGATAGAACACAACAGGAGACAGCTGATATTTTAGGAATGAATCAGGTACAAGTTAGTAGACAAGAACAAAAAATACTAAAGAAAATGCGAACCTTTTTAGATGTAGCTTAATTATATAAAAGATATAATAAAAAAATACTGAACTGTGCTAAGTTGAGTATTTTTTCTTATTAAAAAATAAATTGAAAAACAGTGATTCTAATGATAAGATGTGATTATTAGGAGTTATATAATATGAAAGAATTATTTTATGAATTATTAGAAGAAGCATCCCTTGGAAAAGTAAAGTTAAATGGTCAGATTTGGCCAATTTCTTTTAATTCCATTATTTATGAAAATGATAGGGTGAAAATTTCTTATATTAATGAACAAAATATAACAACTTTAGTAATAAGAAATGAAGATGAATTTTTTAATTTGCTAGATAAATATATGAAATTAGAACAAAAAAGAAATAGAAAAACTATTCCTTTCTTGGAAGATAAGGAAAAGATGAAAGAAAAGTTATATATGGCTTATTTATTTGTGAATGCTACTACTGAAGATTTTTTTAAACCAAAAGAGTTATTAGAAAGAAATATTGCCTTCTTAGAAGATCATACTTTTCAAGATTTAAATCAAGGTGTTTTACTAGACCTTAGGGATACTATTTTAGACAGTAATTTAAAAATTATGAATAAAGAGCAAAGTGTTTTAATGGAAACACCACAAAGACTGGAATTTGCTTTTGAAAAAGTAGAAAATGGTAAAACATTAAGATATTTATTACCTTCTATTTCTTATGGAATTTGTGAAAAAGATGGCAAGAGGGAATGTTATATTTATAGTATCTTAAATCCAAAGCAAAAATTTAATAGTGAAGAAGAAGAAACCTTTGGTAAGAAGGTGACTCGTAAGTTATATAAAATAAATAAGGATGTAGATAAGAAAGAGAGTGTAGAATATCATGATTATATGGCAGGAAAAGATTCTTATTTTCCTGAAAATATTTCTCTTGTTTCTCCATCTGCAGTCTTTGTCTTAGCTTGTTTCCTTTCATTCTTAGAACAAAAACAAATTACTAGAGTAAAAGCAGTTCCTTATTTACCACTTCGATATTTATCAAGAGATATAGCAGCATCACAAGTAGATGAATCTTTAAAAGAAAAATTAATAGCAAGAAATAATGCTATACAAACAAATATCACTGATAAATTTATTCGTACCTTTAGAAGAGTATCTTATCACTTGCCAAGTGTTCACATTATTACATATCCTTATGAAGTAGATGAATTTTTAACAGTAGAACTTGATCCTATGAAGAAAAAAGATTCTTTAAGTGAAGTAACTGATAATCTTAATTTACAGCAACATAAATAGAAAAGTACTAGAATGTAAAGTTCAAGTTGAAAATAAGCTTTATACCATGCTATAATGTGTCTTGAAGTGTGGTGATAATCATGCAAAGTATTTATAATCTTGATGAAGAAGAATTATTAGAATATTGTTTAAATCATAATGGTAAAAAATATCAAGCTAAAGAGTTAATTTCTTGGCTTTATGATAAAAAGATTACTTCTTTTGATCAAATAACGAATTTAAGTAAAGAAATGAAAAAAAATCTTACTCAGGATTTTTGTTTACAAACAGTTGAAGTTAGTACTGTAGAACGGTCAAAAGATGTATGTAAATATTTATTTAAACTTCCTGATCATCAATATATTGAAGCAGTTTTAATGATTCATGATTATGGTCTTAGTCTATGTCTTTCTAGTCAGGTAGGATGTAATATGGGATGTAAATTCTGTGAATCAGGAAGACGTAAAAAAGTGAGAAATCTGACAACAGGTGAGATGGTTGAACAAATTTTATTAGCTAGTAAAGATATTGGAAAACGAATTAGTCATGTGGTTGTTATGGGAATTGGAGAACCTTTTGATAATTATGATAATATTTGTAAGATGATAAAAATTATTAATCATGATAAAGGCCTTAACATTGGTGCAAGACATATTACTGTTTCTACTTGTGGCTTAGTCCCTAAAATTAAAGAATTTGCCAGATTTCCATATCAAGTCAATTTGGCAGTTAGTTTGCATGCTGCAGATGATAAGTTGCGAGAAGAGTTAATGCCAATTGCCAAAGTTTATTCTTTGAAAGAACTTTTTGACGCTTTAAAAGAATACTTAAAAATTACTAATCGTCGTCTTAGTTTTGAATATATTTTATTAGATGGTGTGAATGATAGAGAACAAGATGCTATGAATTTAGTTCATTTAGTCAAGGGAATGAATGCTTATATTAACCTAATTCCGTATAATGAGACAACTCATTTACAGTTTAAAAGAAGTAAAACTATTCAAATTGCTAGATTTTATGATATACTAAAGAAAAATGGTATTTGTGTAACAATACGACGTGAATTTGGCGGTAAGATAAGTGCTGCATGCGGACAACTTAGGAGCCAAAAGGAGGGCTTATGAGATCTTTTTATTTAACAGATGCTGGAAAAGTTCGTGATCATAATGAAGATAGTGTTGTGATCATAAAAAATAGTGATAATGCTGTTTTAATGGCAATAGCCGATGGAATGGGAGGTCATTCTGCAGGAGAAGTTGCTAGTTCTTTAGCTATTACTTATTTAAGTAAACACTTTAATGAAACCTTTATAAATATGGCTAAATTAGATGCTGCGACTTGGTTAAGAGATAGTGTAAATGAAATTAATAGTAGAATATTTTCTTATGAGAAGACCAATCCAGAAAGCAAGGGGATGGGAACAACACTAGTTTTGGCTATTATTACAAATGATTATATTTTATTTGGTAACATTGGTGATTCATCAGGCTTTGTTATGAAAGATGGAAAATTACATAAAGTTACTTATGATCATACTCTAGTAAATCTATTAGTATCTGCTGGAGAATTAACAGCTGAGGAAGCAAAAGAACATCCTAAAAAGAATGTATTGATGAAAGCTTTAGGTGCTAATGATCCCATTGATATAGATATTTTTGATTGTGATATGGATATTGATGAAATTTTATTATGTAGTGATGGACTTACTAATATGTTAGAAGAAGAACAAATTGAACAAGTTTTACTTAGTGATATTGCAATAGAAGATAAAGTGATCAAATTAATTACAAAGGCAAATAATCGTGGGGGAACAGATAATATTTCTGTTGCATATTTGCAATTAAGAAAAGAGGGTGAAGAATAATGATCACAAAGGGGCAAAAGATAAACGATCGTTATGAAATTGTTAGAACCATTGGTGAAGGTGGAATGGCAAATGTTTATCTTGGTTATGATACTATTTTAGATCGCAATGTAGCAATTAAAGTGTTACGTGGCGATTTATCGAATGATGAAAAATTTGTGAGAAGATTTCAAAGAGAAGCTTTGTCTGCTTCTAGTCTTTCTCATCCTAATATTGTAGAAATGTATGATGTAGGAGAAGATAATGGTCTTTACTATATTGTTATGGAGTATGTAGAGGGAAAAACATTAAAACAACTTCTTAAAAAAAGAGGTAGTTTAACGCTTAGTGAAGCAATTGATATTATGCTTCAATTGACAGATGGTATGGCTCATGCCCATGATAGTTATATTATTCATCGGGATTTAAAACCTCAGAATATTATGATTAAAGATGATGGCCAAGTTAAAATTACAGACTTTGGTATTGCGATGGCTTTAAATGCTACTCAACTTACTCAAACTAATTCTGTTATGGGATCTGTTCATTATCTACCACCAGAACAAGCAGCAGGAAAAGGTTCTACTATTAAGAGTGATATTTACTCATTAGGTATTTTATTTTATGAATTATTAACTGGTGAATTACCATTTAAAGGTGATAGTGCTGTAGAAATTGCTTTAAAACAAATGAAGGAACCACTTCCTGATCTTCATAAAATTAATAATGATATTCCCCAAAGTATTGAAAACATTATTATGAAAGCAACTGCTAAAAATCCTAAGAATCGTTATAATGATGTAAAAGAAATGCATAATGACTTATTAACCGCTTTAAATGATGATAGGATTAATGAAGAACCTTATGTTTATCCATATCCAGAACATGAAATAGATCAAGATACTAAGGTTATGAAAGCTTTACCAGATAATCAAGAAGAAACAATTGCTGTACCAATTACTGATCCTAAAGATAAAAAAAGTAAGAGATTATTAATTATTTTATCTATTATTGCAGGTGTTATTGCGTTAGCTGTTATTGCTCTAATTTTTGTGGTACCGGCTATTAGAAATGGTCAACCAGTAGAAATACCGGATGTTACTAATATGACAGTTAGTGAAGCTGAAGAGACATTACAGGATTTAGGTTTTGAAGTTGCCGAAGAAATAGAAGAAGAATCAAGCTCTACTGTTCCTGAAGGAAGAATTACTAGAACTGATCCTGAAATAGGTCGCAAATTCAAAAGAGGTACTGAAATTACGCTTTATCGATCTACGGGAGCAGAAAAATATGAACTAGAAGATTTTGTTGGAGAGATGGATGCCAATGCTGTAAAAGAGGAACTTGAATCAAAATATGGATTAAATGTAATTGTTACAAAAGAAAGTGAAGAACGATATGATAAAGAATATAGTGAAACAGAAATCGTATCACAATCACCAGAAGCAGGAACTGAACTAGAAAGTGGTGATACCGTAACATTATATACACCTAATTTAGTAACGTATCCTAATATGCAAGCAGAAGGATGGAATATTGATGCTGTAGAGGCTTTTGTTAGTAAATATGGATTAATTTTAAATCGAGTAGATCAAGAAGCTGAAAATTATACAGAAGGTCAAGTTATTTCACAAGGAATTTCTCCTGGTACGCAAGTAATTAGTGGTAGAACACTAACTGTAGTAATTGCTAAGAAACCAACTACTAATACTAATAACGAACAAGAGGAACAGGATACTACAAGTGATGAAGAAAATGACACCAAGACTGACACAAAAAAAGAAGAGAAAAAAACTGAATAATGGAGGAACTATGCAAGGACAAATTGTAAAAATAAGTAGTAACATACATTATGTAGAACAAAATAATCAGTTATATCCTTGTGTTCCTCGGGGCAAATTTCGCAAACAACATATTTTACCGCGGGTTGGTGATTATGTTGTTTTTCTTCCAGAAGAAAAGGTTATTGAACAAATATTGCCTAGAAAAAATGAATTTATGCGCCCTTTAGTTAGTAATATTGATCAAGCCTTTATTGTAGTTAGTTTAAAAGAACCTGATTTCTCTTTAAGTTTATTAGATAGATTTTTAGCTTTAATGGAATTACATCATGTAAAATCTATTATTTGTCTTACTAAGAAAGACTTATTAGAGGAAAAAGAAAAAAAAGAATATCAAAAATATATTCATTATTATCAAGAAATAGGATATCCTATTGTATATAATGATGAACTGGACAAAATAAAAAAATTAATAAGTAATAAAACAAGTGTTTTCACAGGTCAAACAGGAGTAGGAAAATCAACCTTGTTAAATCGTTTAAATCCTGAATGGCATCTAAAAACTGATCAAATATCCTATTCTTTAGGAAGAGGAAAACATACGACAAGAACAGTAGAATTATATCATTTCTTAGATGGTAAGCTGTTAGACACTCCTGGCTTTTCCGCTCTTTCTTTTGCAGAATATAGCAAAGAAGAAATACGAAGTGCTTTTATTGAGTTTGCTCTTTATCCATGTGTTTTTAAAGATTGCACTCATACTAATGAAAAAGAGTGCCAAGTGAAACAAGCGGTATTAGAAAATAAAATTTTAAGAAGTCGTTATGAAAGTTATTTAAAAATAGTTAAGGAGGATAAAGTATGTTAGTTAGCGCATCATTTTTAGATAGTAAACAAATTCCTTTTGATTTAACAAAACTAAATGAAACAGATGTTGATTATATTCATGTAGACGTAATGGATGGTAAATATGTAAAAAATAAAAGTTTACCCTTTCGGGAATTGAAGAACATTTATAAGTATACCTCAAAACGTCTTGATGTTCATTTGATGGTAAAAAATCCTTTAAAATATATTGATGATTACGCGACTTTAAATACAGAGTATATTACGATTCATCTTGATGTTTCTGATGATGTTTTAAAGACTATAAAAAAAATAAAGAGTTATTCCATTAAAGCTGGAATTGCTCTTAACCCTGATACTGACATAAAAGATTTGATTCCCTATTTACCTTATATTGATCTTATTCTAGTAATGGGAGTTATACCGGGAAAAGGGGGACAAAAATTTATTGATAGTACAATAGATAAGCTTAAAGAGTTAATGGTTTTAAAAAAGGAATATCCTACTTTATCTTTTAAAATTAGTGTAGATGGAGGAATCAATAAAGATACTAGGGGTAAAATAAAAGATATGGCTGATATTGTTGTGAGTGGTAATTATATTTTAACTAGTCATAATTTTCAACAAACCATTGATATTTTACGTTAAATAATGGTATGATTAAATAAAAGAATAGAGGAGGAAGGATTACAGTGAATAATAATAGTAATGGTAATAATGAATTAAATGATAATGCGCAACCAAGTGTTCAAAATAATACGAATAATGTAAATAGTGTTAATACTACTAGTAGTGTGAATCAAACAAATACAGTTAATCCAACACCACAAGTTGTAAATGTAGCGCCACAAGCTGAAATTCCAGTTACTACTGTGGCCAGTGAAACACCTACTAATGAGAATATGTCTAAGAGTACAAAACCACCTAAAAAGGGTAAAGGAAAATCTATTTTATTAGTTCTATTATTTCTATTTTTTATTGCTTTTGTTTATTTTTTACCTGATATAACCAGTTATATTACTACTTATCAAAAAGAAAAGAATCAAGAGTCTATGTTGATGAATGGTACATTAACATGTAATATTACAATATCTGATAATGATGTAAACCGTACAGTGGAAACCATTTTTAGATATCGAGAAAATGCTTTAAAATCTACAAGAACAACTACTACAAACCGTTTAACTGATACAGCCGTTGATAATAGTGCCTTAACAGAAGCAGATACTAATTGTAATCGCTTAAAAGGTGTGTTAACGGAAACAACAGGAATGAGTTGTGATTGTACAGTGAGTGCTACTATGCAACAAACTGTTCAAGAGATTGATTATGAAAAGCTTGATATGGATTATGTAACTACTAACATTACTGAATTTGAAGGATTCTATCCTGAATATGAATTAGATGATAATATTCGTCAAATTGAAGTAGATATGGAAAGAGCAGGATATAGTTGTACTAGAAATGAAACTTCAGCATTAAAGTAATTATGATTTAGCTTTTCGTTTCTTTTTAAGTTTAGTATATAGGAATTTGATAATTAAAATACCTAATAAAATATAAATAGGTATTTTTAATTTATGCACAAAGTTATCAAGAATGATCCAGTTATTACCAAGAGCATATCCAACATAGACAAAAGCAAAAGTCCAAGGAATAGAACCAATCGTAGTATAAATTAAAAACTTAAAGAAGGGAACTCTACTAACTCCCATAGGTAGTGAGATTAAAGTTCTTACAATAGGAAAATTACGTCCAATTAAAGAGGCCCACACCCCATACTTGTTAAACCATGTATCACATTTTTCTATATCTTCTTCTTTCATAAAAAAGAATTTACCATAAGTTTTAATAAAAGCTCTTCCACCAAAATAACCCATAGCATAAATAACAACAGCACAAAAGACACTACCCAATAATCCCATAGCAAAAGCAAGTCCAAAATTAAATATCCCTTTCCCAGCTAAAATACCACCAGTTGCTAAAATTAATTCACTAGGAATAATAATAATTACTGCTTCTAATACCATCCCAAGAAACATTCCCAAATAACCAAGATTAGTCATTAATCCAGTAATATATTGATCCATTTTATCACCTTTATAAATTATATGATATTTTTTTAATAATAATTATGAAATAAAAACTCTAGCTATTTTTTATATTATTTGGTGTGTAACTCTTTCTAAAAGCTGAATCTTATTAAAAGAACTAATTTTATCTATCTACTTATTAACACTTGTCTATTTATTTATTCGTTTATATAATAATTAGTAGGGTATAATATAATTGGGAGCGGCATATGAAACGAATAAAGATATGGGTGTTACTTTTTATTAGTTTAGTAGGAGTAGTAGGCATTATTAGTGGTATTTATTATCAAAATTACTTATCTAATTTGGATGAAGAAAGAAAAGAAATCAAGAAAATAGAATCACGTCTTGTGGAACAAGAAAAAATGAATGCTACTTATCAACAGTATGTAATAGTAAATAAAGATAGTTCTTTATATGACTATGATGAATCCTCTAAAGAATATATAGAAGTAGGTAAGATAAAAAAAGGTATTACTCTTGAACTTGATACTTTAGACTTAGAAAGTACCTATTTTAAGATTAAAGATACTCCTTACTATATTCCTTATCAAGATGTAGAAAAAACAGAAAATAGTCTTGATACTCGATACCAGAGTTATATTCCTTTTTATCAAGTTAGTTTTAATGGTGAATATTCTTTTCTTGATCAAGAAGGCAATCAAGTATTAACCATGTATTTAAATGATACTTTGCCAATTTATGAACAAATAGGAGAATTATACGGAGTAGAATTATTTTCTCAAATATTTTATATAGGAAAAGATATTTCTTTCACACTTAATGAAGTAGAAGAAGAAAAGGCTAGTTCAATTCCAGTATTAAATTATCATTTTATCTATTTAAATGGTGATGATAGTTGTCAGGAGTCAATTTGTCATAGCGAAGAACAAATTAAAGAACATTTTTCTTATCTTCATGATAATCATGTATTAACCATTACAACAGAAGAATTGGGACGTTTTATTGATGGAGAAATAAATTTACCTAGAAAAACAGTATTAATTACAATAGATGATGGAGCAAGAGCAGAAAATTTTATTCCATTTTTAGAACAATATGATTTAAAAGCGACTTTATTTTTAGTATCTTCTTGGTATCCTACTAGTATGTTTCAGTCTTCTAATTTAGAACTTGCTAGTCATACTCATAATTTACATACAGTTGGTGTTTGTGAAGGTGGTCAAGGTAGTGGAATTAGATGTTTGCCTGAAGAAGAAATACAAGCTGATTTAAAAGCTAGTCGCGAAACATTAAATAACACTAAAGCATTTTGTTATCCTTTTTATGAGTATAATGATTATGCAAAAGAGCAAGTAAAAAAAGCAGGGTTTGAATTAGGCTTTATTGGTGGTAGTACTAAAGTAACAAGAAATACAGATAAATACTTAATTCCTCGTTATCCAATTCAAGCGACAACAAATGTTAACTTTATAAAAAATTTAATAGAAAATTGAGTATTTTGTTATATAATAAATATATATTAGAAAGAGTGATGATAATGAAAAAAATAATGGATGGTAATGAAGCTTGTAGTTATGTTTCATATGCTTTTACAGAAGTAGCGGGAGTATATCCTATTACTCCAGCATCGCCTATGGCTGAACTAACAGATAAGTGGGCTAATGAAGGAAAACTTAATTTTTTTAAGCAACCAGTAAAGGTAGTCGAAATGCAAAGTGAAGCAGGTGTAGCTGGTATGATTCATGGTAGTTTGCAAGCAGGATGTCTATCTACTACTTATACTGCTAGTCAAGGATTATTGTTGATGATTCCTAACATGTATAAGATAGCAGGAGAGATGTTACCTGGTGTGATTAATGTAGCGGCTAGATCTATAGCAACGCATGCTTTATCTATTTTTGGTGATCATCAGGATATCTATGCTACTAGGAGTACAGGCTTTGCTATTTTAGCTGAAAGTTCTCCTCAGCAAGTCATGGATCTAACATCCGTGGCACATTTATCTGCAATTAAAGGAAGTCTTCCATTTATTAATTTTTTTGATGGTTTTAGAACTAGTCATGAGTTACAAAAAGTTGAGGTAATTGATTTAAATAAAATAAAAAAACTAATAGATAGGAAAGCTCTAGATGCTTTTCGAAAGAAATCATTACATCCTACTTTACCAGTTACTCGAGGAACTAGTGAAAATGATGATATTTATTTTCAAGCTACTGAAGTTAGAAATCCTTCCTATTTAGCTTTACCAGATATTGTTAACGAATATATGCAAGAGATCAATAAAATTACAGGCAAGAATTATGCACCATTTAATTATTATGGTAGTAAGACTGCTACTAAAGTTATTGTTGCTATGGGAAGTGTTTCTGAAACGATTAAAGAAACAGTAGAATATTTAGTAGAACAAGGGGAAGAAGTAGGCTTTGTTGAAGTTCATTTATATCGTCCTTTTTCAAGTACTTATTTTCTAAAGAGTATTCCTAAAACAGTAAAAGAAATTGCAGTATTAGATAGAACAAAAGAAGCTGGTTCAGCTGGAGAGCCTCTTTATTTAGATGTTGCAAGTATCATTAAGAGTTTGGATAGAAAGATTAAAGTAGTGGGTGGTAGATATGGTTTATCTAGTAAAAATACAACTCCTGCGATGATAAAGGCTGTTTTCGATTCTCTTGATCAGTTAAAACATAATTTTACTATTGGTATTCTTGATGATGTAACGCATCTTAGCTTAGAATATGATCCTAACTTTGTTATTCCAAATCATGATCAAACTGCCTTCTTAGTTTATGGTTATGGTAGTGATGGTATGGTTAGTGCTTGTAAAGATTTAATGAAGATTATTGGAGAAGCTACAGATGCCTATGTACAAGGCTATTTTCAATATGATTCTAAAAAAAGTGGTGGTGTTACTACTAGTCATTTGCGTTTTTCTAAAAAGCCAATTCGTTCTACTTATTATGTAGAAAAAGCTAAATTAATTGTATGTACAAAAGATGTTTATTTGAAAAAAATGAATATTATTAATAAACTTAGTAAGTCAGGTATTTTTATTTTGAATACGAATCAAAATGAAGAAGAAATTTTGTCTTATTTAAGAGCTGAAGATCTAGAATATATGAAGAAGAATAATATTAAATTTTATATTGTTGATGCTTCAGATATTGCAACCAAACATGGATTAGGTAATAAAATTAGTTCTATTATGGAAAGTTTAATTTTTAAATTTGGTCATGTGATTGATTTTGATTATGCTGTTAAAAAGATTAAAGAACGCTTAGAAGAAAGATTTTCTTTAAAGAGTAATCATTTAGCAGAAAAAAACGCTAAAGCCATAGATGAAGCCTTAGATGCACCTAAGTTTGTCAAAATAGATACAACTAGTAGTGAGTATGTTGAAGTAACAGATGTTGCAAATGATATTTTCTCTATGATAGATCGAAGAGAAGGTGATAAACTTCCTGTAAGTGCCTTTTTGAATAGAAAAGATGGTACGATGGAAGGTGGATTAAGTCACAAAGAGAAACGAGATATTAGCGAATTAGTACCTAAATATATCAAAGAAAACTGTATTACTTGTAATTTATGTTCTTTAGTTTGTCCTCATGCTGTAATTAGACCATTCTTACTTAATGAGGAAGAAGAAAAAAAGGCTCCTTTAGAAGTACAAAAAAATTTACTTTCTACTACATTAGGAGATAATTATAAATATACAGTGGCAATTAGTGTTAAAGATTGTACAGGCTGTGGTCTTTGTGCTAATATTTGCCCAGGTAAAAAAGGACATAAGGCTCTTGAAATGGTATCAAAAGATAAGATCTTCGAAGAAGCCTTAGTAGAAGGAGAATATTTATTTAATGAAGTAACAGAAAAAGATGTTTTGCCGGTTAATACTGTAAAAGGAAGTCAGTTTAAAAAGCCACATTTTGAATTTAGCGGGGCTTGTGCTGGTTGTGGTGAAACACCATACTTAAAATTATTAACACAGTTATTTGGTGATCATTTAATGATTGCGAATGCGACTGGTTGTTCTTCTATTTATGGTGCAAGTAGTCCATCTACTCCTTATACTGTTCCTTGGGCTAATTCTTTATTTGAAGATAATGCTGAATTTGGCTTTGGTATGAAGATTGCAGATGATGTTAAAAAACAACAATTACAAAAAATCATTGCTGATAATATTAATAAAGTAGAAGAAGATGAACTAGATATTTATAAAGCATATCAACAAGAAGTTAATAATAAGACAGCTAGTGATTTGTTAAGAGTAGTCGATCATACCAAAATTAAACCATTAAAATCACTAAAAAAATATATCGCACCTGTTTCATTATGGGCTGTTGGAGGAGATGGTTGGGCTTATGATATTGGTTATAATGGAATTGATCATGTCTTAGCTAGTAATGAAAATATTAATATCTTAGTACTAGATACGGAAGTTTATTCTAATACAGGTGGTCAATCTAGTAAATCTAGTCATATTGGTAGTATTGCTAAATTTACATCTGCTGGTAAAAAGACAAGAAAAAAAGATTTAGCAAGATTAGCACTGTCTTATCCACATGTCTATGTAGGTGCAGTCTCTCTAGGAGCTAATCCAGCCGCTACAATTAAAGTATTTTTAGAAGCAGAGGCCTATCAAGGACCAAGTATTATCATTGCTTATGCTCCATGTATTGCTCAAGGTATTTTAAAAGGTATGAATCATTCTATAGAAGAAGAAAAGAAAGCAACCTTATCCGGTTACTTCCCAATTTTCCACTATAATCCTGAAACAAAACAATTTAAATTAGATGCTAAGAGTAATTTTGATACCTATCAAGACTTCTTAAAAGGCGAAGATAGATATTCATCTTTACCAAAAGTGAATGAAAAAGAAGCTGATGAACTCTTTATACAAAATGAAAATAACGCAAAAGAACGTTATCACTATTATGAATCATTAGATAAAAATGAATAACAAAAAAGAGGCTGCCCCCCTGGGATCAGCCTCAAAAAAGAATAAAAAGGGGTTGGCTAGTGTGATACTAGCGACCAATTCGCCTAATTCCGAATTGGTGCTTTTTATCTTACTCATTTTTATTATTTTGTCAATACTTTTTAAAAAATATTTTTGAAATATTTTTATTCATGGATATAAATTTTATTATCATAGTTAAAATTAGACATTTCTAAGTTAGAAATGTCTAATTTATATTACTTAATTGTGAAGTAATAATATAGATATATTCCCAGATATTTCGATATTCGTTATAGATTTGATCGAATACTTCACGATTATTCACCTGATCTAACATCACAATTTTTCCTTCATTTGTTTTATCTCGTATATCAAATATACTAATTAATGGTAAGAAAATATCATAAAAGTCAGCTTCCTGATACCAATTATTTAAATTATCTTCATTTACTATTAAACCTAATTGGTAAGCGTTAGTACTAGATCTTAAATAACTAAATATTTCACTATTAGCAGTTTCTAATTTAATATTAATATTAGAATATGGTTGAATCGTAACTAAGACCATATCTGTATAAAGAGCATTTTTATTTTGATGATTAACTAATTCTAAAATTAGCTCTTTATTATAATTACCAAAAATAGTTAGAACTTCCTTCAGAGATAATACTTGTTGCTTTTTTACCTTATTACCAATATTATAGGCTAAAATTTCTTGTAAAGTTTTATCTTGAATTCTAGCAATTTTTTGAGTAAATAAATCATATATATCATCACTTAAAGTAACAAGTTCATTGTCTAATGTCAAATACACCTTAATTTTAAATCCATCTACATAATTTGTATTTAATCCAAGTATAATAGCATCCCTAGTATTAGCTCCTACATTTTTAGTAGTGGCCCCACCATCTACAATTATTTTCATTTCTATCACCTAATTAATTTTATGATTTTAATCTTTAAAAAGAACGCAAAATATGTTATAATATGTGTCAGTAAGGGAGTGGTAGTATGGGGCTAAAAGATGTAAAAGGAATAGGACCACGGGCTTTAACACTTCTTAAAAAATTAGATATTAATACGGTAGATGATTTAGTGACACATTATCCTTTTCGTTATGAAGTTTTAAAAAGAGGTAATTTAGACGAAACAGAAGATAATGGTCATATTGTAATAGATGGGAAAATAGATAGTGTACCAATTCTGATTCGTTTTAAAGCAGGATTAAATAAGATGAATTTTAGATTAGTGACTACTAGTGGTGTAGTGGGAATCTCTATTTTTAATCGTTCTTTTTTAAAGAGTCAATTGGCGGTAGGAACTGGTGTTACAGTTATTGGTAAATTTGATAAAAAGAAAAATGTTATTACGGCTTCAGAAATAAAGATGGGGACTCTTTCTAATAAAGTAAAGATTGAACCAGTTTATCATTTGACAAGTGGTATTACCAATAAAAATATGAGTACTTTTATTAATATGGCTTTACTTGGTAATAGTAAAGAAATTACAGATTATATACCTGATTTCTATCAAAAAAAATATAAATTTGTAAATAAAAAGACAGCCTTAAATATTATTCATAATCCTCCTTCAGAAGAGAAGTTAAAAGAAGCTTTGATTCGATTAAAGTATGAAGAATTATTCAACTTTATGTTTAAAATTAACTATCTAAAAGAAGAAAAGAAAAGAACTAATCATGGTTTACAAAAAGAAGTTGATCATGTAAAGTTGGAAGAATTTATAAAGAATATCCCTTTTGATTTAACTTTCGATCAAAAGAAAGCAGTAGATGATATTTTAAATGATTTAGAAAATCCTGGTAAAATGAATCGTTTATTACAAGGAGATGTTGGTAGTGGTAAAACGATTGTAGCGTTTATTGCTATTTATGCTAATTATTTAAGTGGTTACCAGAGTGCTTTGATGGCTCCAACGGAAATTTTAGCAACTCAGCATTATAATAGTATTTTAAATTTATTCAAAGATTTAGATATAAAGGTAGGTTTATTAACAGGATCTAAGAAAGAAAAAGAAAAAAAAGAATTATTAGAAGAAATTGCTAGTGGTAAAATAGATGTTATTATTGGGACACATGCTTTGATTCAAAGTAGTGTTACTTATCAAAACTTAGGCTTGGTAATTACAGATGAACAACATCGTTTTGGTGTAAATCAACGAGCTAATTTACAAAATAAAGGACAACGACCAGATATTCTTTATCTTAGTGCTACACCAATTCCAAGAACTTATGCTTTGACTATTTATGGAGATATGGATGTTTCTACAATTAAGACAAGACCAAGTGGTCGTAAAAAGATTAAGACAGTCTTGAAAAAAAATAATGAAATAACAGATGTTTTGCAAGCAATGTATAAAGAATTAAAAGAAGGACATCAAATTTATGTCATTGCTCCATTAATAGAAGAAAGTGAAAATAGTGATTTAACAAATGTTACTGAATTAAAAGATAAGATGATGTTAGCCTTTGGTAGCAAATATAAAATAGATATTGTTCATGGTAAAATGAATGCAGCTAGTAAAGATAAAATTATGAATGATTTCTATGATAATAAGATTCAGATTTTAATTAGCACTACTGTTATTGAAGTTGGACTTGATGTATCTAATGCTACTATGATTGTTATTTTTGATGCGGAAAGATTTGGTCTTTCTACCTTACATCAGTTACGAGGAAGAGTAGGACGTAGTAGTTTACAGTCTTATTGTATATTGATTAGTGATTATGATGCGAAAAGATTAGAAATTATGGAAACTACAGATGACGGTTTTAAAATTAGTGAAGAGGATTTTAAACTGCGTGGTTATGGTGAATTGTTTGGAACGAAACAAACAGGGGATATGAGTTTTAAATTAGCAGATTTACGTCGGGACTATAAGATTTTATTACAGGCTAAGAATGATTCTTATGATTATTTAGTAGATACTGAAAGTGATCAAGATTCATTAAAAAAGCAACTAATGAAATCCATTATAGACAGTTAAAATGTAAACTAAAAAAAAACATCAAAATAGAATTGACAACTGAATAATTTTTAGATATGATTAATTTACATGATAGATGATTAATCCATCATTTATCATGCTGATTATAATCCACGATTGTGTGTGGAGTTATATTCAACCGAACCCCCTGAAGGAGCCTTTTGGCTCCGCTTTTTGTTTGTATCAAAGGGTTTGTGACCTTTTAAATATATTTTAGGTACTCAGCTAGGTACCCAAAGTGTTAAAAATAGTCATTATATGTTTAAAAGTGAATATGAATAAAAGTCTTATTTTATAAAGATTTGTATAATATTTATAAACTTGTATGACTAATTTTATTTGATCCCTGAAGGAGCCATATGGCTCCGTTTTCTGTTTATTTTACAAGAGTTTTAGAACTTAAAGAAATTTAAGTTCTAAAATATATAAAAAATAATGTAAATTACCATATTAAATAATTAAGTAACTCTACTATTTTTTTAAAATATTTAATGATATAATTATCTAAACGACAAATAGTAATTTATTGAAATGGAGAGAGTATGTATGAAAAAAATATTATTATGTCTTTTTATGGGGTTTATGATAGTAGTATTAACTGGTTGCGGTAATGATAATGTAACAGAAGAACAGCCACAAGAACAAGTGCAAGAATTTGGTTATGTTGAGAAAGAAACAGCTGAAGTATTAGTAGCAAAGTTTAATACAGAGGTTGTTGATAACAGTTCATTAAATCCAGCATCCGATGAGTATTTAACTACTTATGAAGATGCCTATTGGTATGGTTTAATAACAGGAGTGTCTTTAATTGTTTATCCTTTAGAATATACAGGGAATTTGAGTAACGATATTGTTGACTATATGGTTTTATATGTTGAAAAAAATAGTGAGTATGAATCTAACGTTAATGAATATATGGAATATCTAATTAAAGCAAATAATCCAGATATTACAGCTGAAGAGGTAGATAGTTTAATAACTGAGGCTAAAAATTCGGCTTCTTCTGATAAAACTGTTAATAACGGCAAAGGAATTGATGTAGGTTATGTTGATAATGAAGATAATTATCAATATCAAGTAATTAGATTATATGAATGATTCATTTGGAAATAATTATTGCTTATGAATAAAGAAAAAGACAGATTATAAATTGTAGATTATTTTATGTACCCTTGAGATGTTTCCTGTAATAAAAAACTTTTACATTATAAAATGTTAATGTGAAAGGAGAAAAAGTATGAATCAAGAAAAAATTGGAAAATTCATTGCCGAATGTAGAAAGAAGAAAAATCTGACTCAACAAGAATTAGCAGAAAAATTAAGTGTATCAGACCGTACTGTTGGAAATTGGGAAAACGGAAGAAATATGCCTGATTTGTCGCTATTTAAACCCTTGTGTGATGAACTTGATATTTCTTTAAATGATTTGATGAGTGGAGAAAAAATTCAAAAAAAAGAATATCAAGAAAAATTAGAGGAAAACATAATCAATACCATAGATTATACAAACAAAAAAATTCAAAATCGAAATAACTTTATTGGCTTGATATTAATAGTATTTGGAATTTTAATCTCAATTAGTGCTGTTGCTATATTTCCTAGTGAAAGTAGTTGGGGATCTATTTATTCAGTTTTTGGAGTAATAATTTCTTTAATAGGTGTTAGTAAATTAACAAGAAAATTAACATATTGGAAAAGATTGACTTGTAATTTTGGATATTTTTTAATATTTCTATTAGCGCTTGTAATAATAGATTATATCGGAGTTGTTAATATTCATCAAGCACCAAGATTTTCGTTAGTAAAAGTTTCAGGAGAAAATGCTATGTATTATGATACACCGTTTTATGATGTAGTTAGATGCAATGTAAATAAAGACAATGAAACATTTAAGGTAATGAAAAATCAAAAATATGATAGAGATAGCATAGATGATTTTTGTAAATAACAAATTACAATTCATTGAAAGAAATAAGTAAATAATGAGTTGGCATGATTTTGGCATTCCTATAACAAATATAGTATTATTTAGAATAATTGTATGTTTCATTGTAATTTATATAATTTTATTAGGACTAGTGTTATTAGTGAAAAAAATTAAACAAAAATGATTAAGAAATAATGTGAAATAAAGTTGTAAATAAAAAATGACTAAATAACATTGTTTCTTTCTAAAGAAGAGATTATTATTTTTTCACTTTTATGAATTTTTAAGCAGTATAAACATAATTATATTAATCGTTAAACTGAAATAATTTAATTTCGTTTTTGCTTATGCTTTTATAATAATTTAATATATTTTACTTGTTAATTTTTGCCAATTGTCTTTTAGGTCTTAACACAAACGTTTGTTTGTGTTAAAATTGGATTGGTGGTGGGGATGGAACGAATATATATTTGTATAGATTTAAAAAGTTTTTATGCCTCTGTAGAATGTGTAGAGCGTAATTTAGATCCTTTAAAAACTAATTTGGTAGTTGCAGATAAATCTAGAACTGAAAAAACAATTTGTTTAGCTGTTAGTCCTTCCTTGAAACAATATGGTATAAGTGGAAGAGCTAGATTATTTGAGGTAGTAGAAAAAGTAAAACAAATTAATAAGAAAAGAAAAAAAGCAAATGAATATCATTCTTTTCATGGTAAATCAGTGAATGATGATATTTTAAAAAAAGATAAAACAAAGGAATTAGATTTTATTATTGCTACTCCAAGAATGTCTTATTATATAAATTATTCTGCAAATATTTATAATATATATTTAAAATATATTGCTAAAGAAGATATATTTGTTTATTCCATTGATGAAGTATTTATGGATATAACCAATTATTTAAGTTATTATCAATTATCTGCTGAAGATTTAGTTACCAAAATTATAAGAGATATTTATAAGACAACTGGTATTACGGCAACAGCGGGTATTGGAACTAATTTATTTCTTGCTAAAGTAGCTATGGATATTGTTGCAAAACATAAGAAACCTAATGAATTTGGTGTAAGAATTGCCAAATTAGATGAAGCATCTTATCGAAAAGAAATATGGACCCATAGACCGATTACGGATGTTTGGAGAGTAGGAGTAGGTACATCTAAAAAACTAGAAAAATATGGTATATATACCATGGGTGATATAGCAAGATGTTCTATTCAAAATGAAGACTTACTTTATAAATTATTTGGTGTTAATGCAGAGTTATTAATAGATCATGCATGGGGATTTGAACCATGTACAATAGAATCCATTAAAGCTTATAAACCTATTTCTAAGAGTATAAGTAATGGTCAAGTATTACAGGCTCCAACCGATTATAAGAAAGCTAGACTTATTGTTCAAGAAATGGCAGATTCTCTAGCATTAGAATTAGTAGCAAAGAAACTAGTAACTGATCAGTTAACATTAACAATAGGATATGATATAGAAAATGTAACAAAATATCACTATAAAGGGGAAATTACCACGGATATTTATGGAAGAAAAATACCAAAACATGCTCATGGAACAGTTAATTTAAGTTATAAAACATCATCTTCTAAAACAATTATGAAAGCCATACTGAATCTGTATGAAAAGATTGTTAATCAAAAATTACTAATAAGAAGAATTAATATTTGTGCAACAAAATTAGCAACTGAAAGTGAAGTAGATAGTCAACTGAAATATGTTCAGTTTGATTTGTTTTCAGATGTAGAAGAACAAAATAAAAACATAGATAATGCTATAGCAGATGAATTAGAAGAAAGAAGATTACAACATGTTCTTTTGAACATAAAGGAAAAGTATGGGAAGAATGCTATTTTAAAAGGAATGAATTTGGAAGAAGGTTCAACTGCTATAGAAAGAAATAGACAAATAGGAGGTCATCATGAATAATTATAATGATATTATTTATTTACCCCATTATACTTCTAAAAAAAGAAAGAGAATGTCTTTATATAATAGATCAGCACAGTTTGCATCTTTTAAAGCATTAACAGGATATGAAGATAAAATTGAAGAAGTGGCTAGATTAACTAATAAGAAAATAGAACTTGATGATGGAAGAAAATTAATTTTAAATGAAAAACTATGTGTGTTTAAAGAAAATATCCAATATAAACCTAATATTGAAATTACTTATTTTATTCCTGATAAGAAAAAAAGTGGTGGTATTTACAAAACTATTGCTGGTAATGTGAGAAGAATAGACGAAGTCTATAAAAAGTTAATTTTAACTGATGGTAAAGAAATTTCAATAGATGATATCATAGATTTAAAAAGTTCGTGGTTAAAAAATATAAATGCTTTTTAATAAATTCTATCCATTGTAACTGTGTTTATTTTATATATATTTATCTTCTCATAAACTAGATACTACTTTGAAAAATGGTAATGGAGTAAATTATTATCGTTGTTAGAAAAGGAGAAAAAGATGCAAAAAGGAATTTATATTAGTATAAAAAAAGAACATTTACAAAGAATTGTAGCCTTAGAAAAAAATTATGAGTTTAGAAATTATTATCCTAAGAATGGTGCTGATGTACTTTATGTATATGAATCATCTCCTACCTGTGAATTAAAATATATTATAGAATTAGGAGAAATAATCAAATATCCTGATAAGATTACTAAAGAGGGGTATGGAAATTTAGAATTTAATCAAGGACTAAAAACAAAATATGCCTATGAAATAAAACATTTATATGCTTTAGAAAAACCTATTTCTTTAAAGGAATTGAGAGAAAGATATCATTTTATACCACCACAGGGATATGCATATGATATAACATATAAAGAATTAACAGAAAAAGTAAAATGTTCTAAAGTAAGAAAGATAACGTAAGAAAATATTTTTACTAGAAAGCAAGTTTCGAGTGTGAAATTTGCTTTTTGTAATAGTTTGTGTTATTATAAAGAACAATTTTGGGGATTATTTTAATTATTAAAAAAAACATAATATAAGATGGAAAGAGTAAAAAAGGTGATTATAATGGGTTTAAATAATATAGAATTAATGAAGCTATTTGATTTTATATTAGAACATAAGAATATTATTATCAATGAAATTGGATTATTTAGTAGGGATACTCTAATTAAGATCAGAAAAATTGTAAATGGTAAAATAGCTAATGATTTTGTTCTTACTAATGCGCAACAACAATTGATTATAGATACCTTTCTAGAAAGTAATGATAATTTTAATGATAATACACCGAATATAGTTTTGAACAATGCATTATGTATAAAGAAAGCTATAAAGAAAAATATTCGTAATGTTTATTTTATTAAGCAAGTACCTAAAGAAATAGAACCATATGTAGTAGAACAAATTATAGAAAAGCAACTTCAATTAAATGAACATAGTCCTCTTTTCATGAAACAAAACTATGAGATAGCATTAAACTCTATAAATTTAAATCCTTTTACTGCTAATTTTGTTGATTGGGATATAATGAAAAAAGAACAAATAACATCTTTAGTAGACAAGGCTATGGAGAATGGGTACATGTTATCTTCTTTTAGTAATCCTTTTTTGGCAAAGAGAAAAGAAGTTGCTTTAGGATCTATCAAAAGAGATATAAATAATGTTCAATATATGAATGAAAAATTAAAAGATGATCCTGATATTTTTAAATACTTATTACTTCATAATTATTCTTTTCCTAAAGATGACTTATTAGAAAAAGATTTATCTTATCTTCAAGATTCTGATTTTATGATGCAAATATTTAAACAGTTAGATGTTTATAAAGGGTATTCTGCTAGTTTTATAGAACGTTTTAATAAATTATTTTTAGATGCCATTAATAGTAAGCCTACTATTCAAGCATTTGATGCTGTTTTTCAGATGGTTGCCGAAAATAAGTGGGTAGACTATAAGAGATTAAATTTATCAAAATGTTTTAGAACAATTTGTGATTTATTAAAAGTGAGCAAAACTTTAAGTGAAGCTAAAAAAAACATAAATTTTTTGGAAACTATGAAAGAATATCTTAATGAAAAATATGATCTTTTATGTCAAGCAATGGAAGAATATTTTACTATTTATCATGGCAATATGAAAAATAAACTAGAAAAAATAGAACAACCTCAAACCACTATTGCTAAATTAACATCACTATATGTTGCTAAGAGAAAAGAACAATACAAAAAAAGAATATTAAATAATTTTTATGACTGGTTAAAGCCCTTTTATAAATTACGTATGGACCAGCCGGCAGTTTATAAAAAAATAATTTGGCCTCAAAAGAAAAAGATTTTTAAACATTTATTTGATGAGAAAAATAAAGAAATATTGTACTTTTTAGATAACATTTCAGAAAAATACGGTAATAAAGATATGATAGAAAAAATGATGAGTAATTTTGACCAATTACAAGTATTTTCATTAGATTATTATATTACTGAACCATCTCATTATAAAGATTATAAAAGGTATGAGAAAGTTATGAAATTGATTCATCGGTTAAACAGTGGTTATATTACTTATAATGGTATAGAACTTCGAAAATATCATGATATTATTTCTTATGATCAGGAAAAACATAGTTATTATTATTCTGGGTATCAATTTGATAACGCTACTTCACAAGAGTGTATTAATTATAAAAATAAAATTAAATTATTTAATAAAATGAAAAAAGAAATTATGGATAAAATAAATACTATTGAAATAAAGGAACCAATAGAAATTAGTGATGATTTGAAAGAAAGTTTTCCTTTTACAGATTGCTATTTTGTGTTTGATAGTAAAAATAATTTACAAAAAATTTGTGTAGAGGATTTGTTAAATCAATTTATGAATCAGGATAATAAAATTGCTCCCTTTGACTCTGATGATGTATTTCGTTCGTGTTATCATTTACTGGTAGATGAAGGAATAATATGGCTTTTATTATTGAAACATTATTCAACTAATAAATTATTAGAAGGAGAGGACTTAGATAGTTGTAATATTGTTAGTCTTATAAATGAAATGGATTCTATTTTGGATTTATCAAAGAAATTTCAAATAACTACTTCTAATTTCACCAATTTGTTTTTTATCAAACAATTAAGTTGTAATTTTGATACTGGATTACTTTCTCTTTTAGGTAGTGAAGTAATCACGACAATGAGTGAGAAATATACTAATGAAGATTTAGAAGATGCTTTCTCCATTGCCGAGGTATTAATTGCTAAGATGGCAGGAAAAGCTAATTCAACGGTACCTTATGTTGAGGGGGAAAAGATGGGATATCAATATTCATTATATGATTCTCAGGATGAGACTGTTCTTTTATCAGGAATTAATACGGATTCTTGTTTTAAAATTAATGATGCTGCTAATGATTTATTACATTATTGTGCTCTGGATAAAAATGGTTTTGTACTAAAAATTACAGATTCTTTTGGGAATTTTATGGCAAAATGTTCTGGCTTTCGTAGTGGGAATTGCGTTTTTATGAACCAGTTAAGAACAATATATGATGTAAGTGGCAACTTTTATATAGGTAATAATTCAAGTAGACAAGGTATAATTTCAGCTTTTCAATCTGCTTGTAAAGATATTATTGATATATCTCAGAGTAATTCAAAAGAAGAAAGTAAGATAGATTTCGTTTTTGTTACAAAAAGTTATGCTTTACAGGATTGTCCTTCAAATGTTTTGATAGATGTAACCAAGAAAATTGGAGAATGTCCTATAAATCAAAATAGTAATGATTGGCATAATTTTGTAGATTCAAATGGGGCCTATTTAGAAGATATAGCAGATTATCAAGACCATTTATATGTAGACTATGGTAACTATCCACTTATTTGCATGGCCTCATTTAAAGATATAAAAGAAATCAAACCAGATGATTTAATTTTTGATGATGTAGAAGCAGTATATGAAAGAAAAAGAAATAAAATTGAAGCAAATGCTCTTCCAGATGTAAATACCTTTTGTAAAGTAAATAAAATTGAAAAGATTTATTCTCTTTTTTCTAAAACTGATTATGAACCCATTGAAGTATCACCAAATTCTCTTGTGTTGACGGGTGATAATTGGTATCTTGTTTATGAAAATGATTCTATTATCAATGCGAGAGTATTAGATTTTGATGAAAAAGCGAAAGAAGAATTTAAAATTGCAAAAAAAGTTTTATTAGACCAGGTGGAAAAGAGTAAGCATGAATTAAATCTTCAAACAGTTCAAAATAAATTAATATTACAAGATACTAATCCACCAGTAAAAGTTTTAAAAAAATAAATTTCTCTTATTTCATTATTTTAGTAATACTTATCACTAGATTTCTATACTAAATGTAGTATAATAAAAAGAAAATCATATTTGAGGTGGTAAGAAATGCATATAGAAGAGGAAACCTTTAAAAGAGCACATGTTAATTTTGAAAAGCTAGAAAAATATGGATTTAAGAAAGAAAAAGATCAGTATACTTTTTCTAAATTATTTAAAAATGGTGACTTTAGAGCAGAAATAACGGTTAATAATCATGGCCAAATATCAGGTAAAGTGATTGATGTACAAATAGATGATGAGTATACCAATATTAAGCTAGATACAGATGATAGTTCATTTGTGAACTCGGTAAGAGAGTCTTATAAAGATATTTTAAAAGATATAAGAAAGAATTGCTTTTCTACTGACTTCTTTCTTTCAGATCAAGCTAATAGAATAACTAGCTATATAATAAAAAAATATGGCGATGAACCAGAATTCTTATGGAAAAATTCCCCCGGACATGGTGTATTTAGAAATAAAAATAATGATAAATGGTATGGTCTCATTATGAATATTGATAGGTCTAAAATTACAAGTGGAATAGGTGAAATAGAAATATTAGATCTTAAAGCTGATGAAACAAAAATAGACAAATTTTTAGAAAGAAAAGGATTTTATAAAGGGTATCATATGAATAAGAAAAAATGGTTAACAATTATTCTAGATGATACTATAAAAGATGATGAAATTATTGAATTAATTGATTATTCTTATTGTTTAGTTAATGAAAAGTAAAGTAAAAGAAAATAGAAAGCAGGAGGTTTTATGAATAAAGAAATAATGAAAGAAATTTTAATGAGTGATCATGTAGTAGATAGTATTATAGCTAATTTAGATATCATTTCAAATTTAATTCCTGAAATAAAAGATATGATTGGATTTCCCCATCATCATCCACATCATCACTTAGATGTATGGAATCATACATTATTAGCTTTAAGTTTTGCACCTAAGGATTTTGAGACTCGACTAGTATTGTTATTACATGATATTGGGAAACCGCATTCTTATCAAGAAGGAGAAGTTAGACATTTTAAAGGGCATCCTGAAGCTTCTGCCAAAATGGCTGTAAAAATTTTAAAAAGATTAGAGTTTGATGATCAAGAAACATCAGAACTATGCTATTTAATTGGACAACATGATACACCAATTACAATTGATGAAATAAATAATAATAAAGAATTAGCAAAGAAAAAATTTAAAGTACAATGTTGTGATGCATTAGCTCATCATCCAGATAAATTAGCAAAACGTAAAGCATATTTATTGTCTATTAATGAGATATTAAATGATAAAGAAGAAAGAAATAAATATGAAGAGTTCATTACGAATATGCCATCAAAAAATAAAAAATATATAAAGAAATAGTTTCGAAATAAAATTATTGGTATCTTTCAAAAAAATGTTTTGCTTTATAACATGATTAATGTTATTCTATAAAACAAGAGGCGTTGAAAATGGTTGAAATAGATGAAAGTTATCAAATATTACCTGATAAATTAAGGGGAAGAAAACCAAAGTTTAAGTTACAAAAGGATAATAAGCAGTATATTTATAAATATGGTTCTGTAAATGATGAAATATGGGCAGAGTTGATTGCAGAGCAATTAGGATTACAGGCGGGGATAACAATGGCCCATTATCGTTTAGCAAAATGGAAAGATACAATAGGTGTTATTACTGATTATTTTGTAGGAAAAGAAGAGTTGATTATTTCTAGTGATAACTTGAAAAAAGCAGTACAAGCAATTTTAAATGAGAATAATATTCTAGCTATGTTAAAAAATAATTCACTAGAAAATATTATGACAGCAGCTTATACTTATGATAATACAATTGATACTGCTAAATTGACACGTGAATTAATGAAACGTTGGATCTTTTATGGATTAATCATGGAAAGTGATAAAAATTCTACTAATATTTCCTTTATAAAGAATCCTAAAACAGGATTAAGACTGTCTCCAGATTATGACAATTCTTCTATGGCACTATTAAATAAAAATATTAGAGGATTTATAGATGCATTAAGAAATGGTTATTCAGTTTATTATTTTACAGATAATGTAAAAATACATTTAGCTAGATCAGAAAAAGATACCGGGAATTTTTTAGAAGATTTTGCTTTCTATGTTCAAAAATATCCATTAGAGTGTAGAGAAATATTAAATTGTCTTTCTTTGATAGATCCCAGTAAAGCAATTGAAAAAGTAGAAGAAATCAATGACGTAACAGTACCATGGCCTGTTAACTTTTGGGTATGTAAAACGATAAATTCTAGAAAAGAAGATTTATTAAGAATTTTTAATAAAAATAATAAAGATGAAAAAGTAAAAAAATATGAATTATAAAATAGTTATGATATAACGAGATCTAGTTTTCTTTTAAATAAAAGTTAGGTATAATAAAAGTAGTGATGAACCAGCGGAGGTAGTTATGAAAAAATATTTAAAAGAAATAGTAATTATTTTGATACAATTATTTATGTTTTACGTTTCACCACTTTTTGCAGGACCAGCAGATGGAATGGGTATGGTATTGTTAATATTATTAGTAACATTTTTATTATCTATTGCTATGGCTTTTATTTCAAAGAAAAAAATAATATATTTCTATCCAATTGTTGTAGCAATCCTATTTATACCTTCTATTTTTATTTATTATAATGAAACGGCATTGATTCATTCTATTTGGTATTTAGTTGATTCTTATATTGGAATATTGCTAGGGGTTATTATAAATAGAATAGTAAGAAAAAGATAATAAAGGAGCTCATAAATAGAGTGAATAGATACTTAGAATTAAAGAATTTATTTGAAGAATACGAAGATAAAGAAAATGCTATTGCTATTTCTAAATACAGGAGAAACTTATTTCCATTCTATGGTATACCAACTCCTAAAAGAAAATCCATTTATAAAGATTTATTGAAAGAGGAAAAGAAACAAAGAAAAATAGATTGGCAACTTTTAGATTGGTGTTACCAAGATGAACATAGAGAGTTTCGATATTTTGTATATGATTATTTACTTGCTATCAAAGAGTTTTTAACTTATGAAGATATTTTTAAAATGAAAGATTACATTACTAAAAAAGAATGGTGGGACACAATTGATTTTTTTGATAAAGTTATTGGTGAAATAGGTTTGAAAGATAATAGAGTAGATAACTTAATGTTAAAATGGTCAAAAGATAGTGATTTTTGGTTAAGAAGAATTGCAATAGATCATCAATTAGGAAGAAAGAAAAAAACAAATACAGAATTATTAGAACAAATTATAGTAAATAATTTAGAAAGCAAAGAGTTCTTTATAAATAAAGCAATTGGTTGGAGTTTGAGAGATTATTCAAAAACAAATCCTAACTGGGTTAGAAATTTTATTGATCGATATAAAGATAAAATGGATAAATTAAGTATTAAAGAAGCAAGTAAATATCTTGATCATAACAATACTTATTCATAGCAAAAAAGTTGAACTGTTTTCTTGTTTCAACTTTTTTTGTGACCATATTCGCTCATTAAAATATTACACATCTCATCAACTGATTCTTGGCAGCCATTATTTAACCACTTTTTAATAATGGCATTAAATCCTGCTTTAAAAAATTCAATATGATAATCGATATATTCATCATTATAGAATACTTTAGATAAATTAGTATCGTATTGATAAGATTCTTCGCTTGATAAAATATTAGGATCATTTTCTAATTTAAAATAACTTTTAAAGAATAGAGGATTATCCTTAATTAAAACGGGAACTTTGAATTTTATTTAATGAAGTAAAAACATATAAAGGGTATGTATTAAAAGCAATAGATGGAAGTGATTTTGAAATACCAAATACCCCAAAAGCAAGAGA
>CAJFVY010000033.1 GCA_904420615.1 uncultured Bacilli bacterium
AATAAAAGACTGCATTGTAACAGACTTACCACTACCATTTTGCCCTCTAAGTAAAAGTTTACCATCATAAAACTCAAATACTTCATCATCATATAACCAAAAGTTAAGTAATCCCATTCTAGTTGGTTTAAACATCATCATCACCTCCAAATAAATCCATTTGTTTTGTATTAGATTTTATTAGTTTTGCATTAAATCTTCCAATAGTTGGTAAGACTAAATAAGTATTGTCTTCTTCTTCTAGAAAAGAATACTCTATCATATAATTAGTAACTTCTAAAAAAAACTTTTCTAAAGACAAGTCTTGATACTGCTTACTTAAATAGTCTTTATAATTATTTTTTATATCTTTTAAAATAACTTCAAGGCTCTCTTTAGTAATATGTCCTATTTCTTTATTGTCAAGTGGTATCTCTTTATTAGTTATCATAGAATAAAGTTTAGTATTTACCATTAAGACAATATCAGAAATCTTTTTATTATTAGGAAAATTATATTTTGAATTACTAGTTTCATATTCATAAATAAAAGCCATATTATTAGTTATCTCTAACTCATAACCTAAGGATGCTAGTTCATTTTCTAAATATCCTCGCATCTTTTTAAGATAATCAAGTTCTGCAAGACTTATATTATAGGAAAATGTAGCAGGTGAAAATAAAAGATTACGATATACTTTATATCTTCTAACATCCCCTTTTTCTAAATCTTGATACTTCCATTCATCATTTAAAAAGTCATCTGTTTTATCTATTTCAAAAATGTCATTAGTAAATAGTCGCATTACATAATTAGCAAGTCCTGTTACTTCATATAATGCCTCAGCTTCTTCACTATCTTTAAAACTAATCTTTTCTTGATCTTTTACTTTAATTACTGATATTTCTGTTAAGAAATCCATAACTCTAACAATACTTAATCTATCAGTTTTTAAAGACCAATTAGGTATAGTTTCTAAGTTCATTGTAACGGCTGTATTTTTAACATAATCTATTAGCGATGATAAAACAAAAACTTCACCTCTTGTCTTATCTTCTAGAAATAATAAGACTATACATAAAAATACATAATCAGATTTAGAGGTAAAAGAACCTATTCCCATATTATCTATATTACTACTAGGAATCTTTTCTAATTTTATAAACTTATCATGAATAATTAACTTACTTCCTAAAGTCTTAGTAACAAAATCTTTAATAATATTTTGTTTTCTTTTAACATCGTAATATAAATCAGGATTTTCTTCTTTTACAATCCAAAAGTTAGTTAAAAGTTCTCTAATATCATCTTGAATCTCTTCCATCATAATCACCTACAAATGTAATACTAAGACTTGGTAGTGTAAAAACTCCATCATCACTAATAATACGACAAGTCTCATTATTACTATCAAAATTAACTTTATAATTTAAACCAAAAATAGGCTCTTTAAAATAATCATTACTAGTTCCTATTCTACTTATTAAATCTAATAGATAGCCTCTTTCTTCTTTTGTTAGTTTAACATCACCTTTTAATACTACTTCTTTAGTATCAACAAAATATTTTAACATTTCCTTTTTCTTTTTTTCTTCTTTTTCATACTCTTCTAATATCTCATTTTTCTTAAAAGTCTTATCAACAATAACACTATGACGTTTTTCACTTCTTATTTTTTTATCATTAGGAAGAACTGATATAATAGTTGGTAATACTTCATAAGAATTAACTAAGGAATCTGTATCTTTATTACTTATCCCTTTAAAATGTTTTACTTTATAAATACCAAAGATAGCATTAGAAAGCTTTCTTGCTTCTTTTAAATTAGGCATAGTATCAAAGAGCTTACAAATATGTTTATACTCTTCTTTACGTTTAATCATATTACCATGAAGTTCAATCAAACTATTAGCACATTTAGAAATAGTACTAATAAGATTACTAGTAACTTCTAATAGCCTATCTCCTTCACATTTATCATTTGTACTAACAAACCATTTATAAATACTTCTCCATTTACCAAGATTTACTTGATTATATTTAGTATAGTTAAAATCTGTCGCCATATGAGGAATATCTCTTTCTGCTTCTTCTAAGCGTTTTACTAAAGTAGCTTCAAATCCACTATCCATACTCTTTAAAATATCTCTTATAACTTCAGCTTGATTTAAATACCCTTGAATAAAGTCTTTTAAATACTGAGTCATTTTGTTTTTATATTCTAGGAAGACAGTACTTTGTAAAAGTTCTTCGGTTTTTGATTCATGAAACTTCTTTAAGAAGTCTTGATAATTTCTATTAATATCACTAAATTCATTAGTAAGACGTTCCCAAGTATCCATTACTTCTTCATTAGATAGAGAATCTATTGTTTTAAGTTTTCTTAATAAATCTCTTAATACCTCAAATCTTTTAGGAGAAAGGGATGCTACTTTTACTTCCATTTCTTCAAGTTCAATAGTCATGCGTTCTATAGCGATAGCATAATCAGTTAATTGATAACGATATTTTTTATATTTGAAGTCGGCAAGAGAGTTAATATTATTTACATCTTGAACAGTAGTAAGACTTAAATTATCTACTAAAAACTCTAAATCACGTTCTAAATCTTCCATAGAATAGTTATCTATCTTATCTTTTAAGACATCATAAATATCTTCTTTAAATAGCCAGTTTTCTGCTTGTTCATATTTATGATAAAAGAATCTCATTATAGGTCTATAACGATAAGTATTTTCTTGAGATAAATATTTAGTCTCTGTAATAGCTTTCTGTAGTACTTCAAAATTATCCATATACCGCTCCTTTATGGCTATTATTCTATCATGTGTTCTTATATATGTATAGTTATTTTTCTATAATCAAATTTTGTTTATAAAAGTCAATATAAAAATGATTCTTGTGCAAAGTTCATGCGTTTTGAACCTTTTTATGATATTATGTATTTATAAAAAGTAGTGTAATAAAGAGAAAGAAAAACTTTTAAAAATGTTATTAAAATAAGATAGAATGCTATCTAAAGTAATTGAACTTAGTAGCGACTTCTATATTACTGTCTTTTCACGAGATTCAAGTAAACTAGACAAATATTAAAGAATTAAATGCCTTTATATCATCATTAGTATCTGATATAAGTGCATCAAAAAACTCCATAGATTATTTAGGAATAAGTAATGGAGTTATTGAAGGCAAAACTATTACATATGTTAGTTCACGCACTTTGCGCAAGAGCCAAAATTAATTTGTTATTTATTTAAAACGAGGTATATTATCTAGGTTTTTGTGGTTACATACTATATAATTCGCACATCTGTTTGTAACGAAGATTTAGATATGGCTTTCTTACTATATTAAAAATCCTTATAAAATAAGGGTAAAAATCAAAATTGGTGCCATTGGGAAAGTTATCTACAACTCGATAACAATTTAATATAAGAAGCAATCACTATTTAAATTATAACATACATTCTTGAAATTTTATCAAAAACATTTCTTGTTCTCTTGTTTTATGAATATATTTATTATATAATTCTAACAGGAACATTTGATGTGAGTGTCGTCCTCCAATCTTGAGAAAGAAAGGAGGGATAGAAATGAAGAAAAGAACTTTTATAATAAAAGTCCTTCGTCTTATTGCTATCATTTTATTACTCCTTACCTTATTGGTAAT
>CAJFVY010000034.1 GCA_904420615.1 uncultured Bacilli bacterium
ACAAATATGGCAACTTCATATTTAATGATGATACTAAAAAGATAGTGAAATTTAAAGATAAAATAATTGGTTATTGTTATTCTAGAGAATATGATCTGATAGTAAAAGAATTAAAGAAATATAAAGAAATAGAAATACCTAAAACTGTTTGTAATTTACCAGTTTATTTAGAGAACAACAAAAATAAAATAGATTATTCTACATATGAACACAATGGTTGGTTTGTAGGTAGTGGTGCTATAGAAAGTTCTAATAAAACTGTAGTACAACTTAGATTAAAACAAGCAGGAATGAGATGGAGTGTTGAGGGTGCTAATTATATGATTACATTAAGATGTATGTATGAAAGCAATCATTGGAGTGAAATAGAAAAAATAGTAGTTGATGAAATATATCATTAACTACTACTATTTACCCACAAAAATTTTTTACACCCTTTTATTTATCTTTTCTTATTCTTTTCATTTCAATAGTTTCCGTGATAATCCCTGTTGAGTTAAAACTAATTCCTAGAGTAAAAATATAAGAGATAATATAAACCCACATTAATAATACTAATAAGTTAGAAATACTTCCATAAAATTGATTATAATTAGAAAAATACTCTACATAAAATGCATAAATCTTGGAACTTAAAAACCACATGATAGTAGTGAATACAGCACCGGGTACAACACTATGATGATCAATTCTAGTATCTGGAGCCATAGTATATAATAATTTAATATTAAAATAAATTAAGAATAACATAATAGGATAAGAACAAATTCTATAAATATTATTAATAATATTTATAACTTGCTGATTAGCAATATTACTTGTAATCATATTTAAAATTAAATCACCTAAAATAGGCATAATAACAATAAATAGTAATAGTAATACTAAAATCACTGTCATAACAATTGCTTTAAGGCGTCTACTAATTTCTGATTTTTGATCAATTCGATAAATTTGATTTGATGTATTAATAATAGAGTAAAGACCATTACTAGCTAATAAGAAACCAGCAATAAAGAAAATAATAATATTAAAATTTAAGTCTTCAGTCATAGTAATAGACGCTAATAAGTCAATAACTGAAGAAGGAACTGCTCCTGCTAAGACATCTGATAATACTTCTATAGATAATCCTAATTTTGAAGCAATCGTTGCTACTAGAGCAATTAAAGGAATTAAAGAAACAACAATAAAAAAGGCAAGTTGTCCAGGAAGAATACGCATCTCAGGTCTTTTGATAATTTCATAAACCTTCTTTAAAAACGTCTTAACTTGCCCCATTATCCTCACCTTATTTCAAATTCTGTTTTTTTGTCATCATTTCTAGAGTAGCTTCATTAATAGCATCATCTAATGTCTTGATTTCATCTACAATCATGCTATAACCTACACTAGCCCCAAACTCATGTGGAAGTTTCTTTAATTCTTTTTCTAGTTTAGTAGCATACGTTTCTACTTGTTGTTCACTATATCCTACTAAATATATTAGGAATTCATTACCATCAGTTCTAATAATCTCACTATTTTCTAACTGAGTATTAACTAAAATAGAAGCTGCTTTAACAATAACTTTATCTCCTTCCTCATGACCATAGTTATCATTAATATATTTAATATTATTTAAATCAATCATTACTACAGCTTGAGGATAAACTTTACTAACTTCCCATTCTGGTGCTTTTTTATTTAAGTAATTTCTATTTTTTAAAGATGTTAATAAGTCTGTATACTTGTGTCTATCTTCTTTTCTAAATCGTTTAATCTTTTTCTTATGTTTAAAATAATGGAATAGAATAAAGAATATAATAACTGGTACAGCGATAGCAGCTAAAATAATTAAGAATAGTTGAAGAAAACTACTACCATCAATGATAGATTCATTAATAGCATTCAACCCACTATTACGATAATTATAATAGGAATTTGTAGTAATAATATAATTAAATAAATTATAAAAAGCATCATTACCACTCTTGACCATAAATTTATAATCATTCATCATTACACCAGTATATAATAGATCATAATCTTTAAAATAATCATTTTTATAAGCATTATAAACTTCACGATCAACTACAATTAACTGATCAGTAGTATGACTAACTAAAGCATCTAAAGTATCATAAGCATCGATTTCTGTACCACTACTATTTTCAAAATAGCGATACAAAGAATCATTGCCTAACATACTAATATTTTCGCCTCTTAAGCTTTCAAAAGTAGTAACAATATGATTATCTTTTCTTTTACCTAATACGACATACTGTTCAATAAAAGTGGATAACGTTGCTTGATAATCACTATTAAGATCACCAAAGTTATAATAATCAAAATAGATATCTACATCGCCTTTTTCAATTGCTTTTTCTAGCGCCTCTTTACTTGAATATTTTTTATATTGAAAGCTAATATTTGTTAATCTACTAATACGATTAATATACTCACTAGCAATACCATCTACTCCTCCGTTATGACTTACTTCATAAGGATAGTTTTCTACATAACCATAAACATAATTCTTAGAGACCAAATCAGCTCTTTCTGCAGAAGTTAAATTATTAGCTTCAACATAGTAATTAAAATAAGCTTCATTATACTCTTCTACATAATGATTTTCTCTCCAACGTTCAAAGTATTTACGAATGATATTATTTAATTCCTGATTATCATCACTTAACGTTAAAACTATTTGTTTTTTCATCTCAGTGAAATAATAATTAATGGAATAATTGTTATTTTGACCAATTGTTTTATCTAAATACATAATATTTGGAATAATAATCATATCTACTTCATTACTATCTAAAGCCGTAAATAATTCATCAATCGTATTATAAGAACGATAAACTAAATTACTACCTGATCGTAAATAATAACTAATATCTACTGCATCATTTTGAAATACCCCAAAAGTAATATTATTCATATCAGAAATAAAGTTAATTCGTTCGTATTCTTTTCCAAGTGCTATATAACCATCTGTAAATAATAACAAATCATTATTACTAAGTTCTTCATCTCCATTTAAAATACGAAATCTAAAACTATTAGTAGTAGGACTATTCTCTTTTAAATAAGACATACGATTAAAATCTAGTCCTACATCTTCTTTCAAATCATCTAGGAAAGAAAAGAACACACCTTCTCCATTCATTCCATAAAGTGGATAATTATTTAGTATTTCAAAATCAACTATATTATTACTATTTTCTTCTACCCATCTTTTTTCACTAACGGTTAAAGAAGTATGACTATCTTGCCTATTATAATAAATATAAACACCAATAAACACCAATAATACGAATATTATTGATAAGATAATATATCGTTTCTTTGTCATAAGAACTCCTATCTATCTTTCGTCCAAGAATATGTTGTCTTATCTTCATGACGATATCCTATTATTGGGAAGGATGCATCATCATTATTTTTCTTTATAAATACTTGTGTATCATAATAATTACGTTGATCATCATCAATTGCACTATCAATTACTTCGGTCAAAGATCTTGCTGTTTCCACACTAACATCATCATTTACTGTAATAATAACATTTAAAATACGACCAGAGGTTGAGGCATCAGAAGAAGATACTTCATCTCTTTCATTTAATTCTGATTCAATTTGTTCTAATTTATTGTCCGTAATTCTTACTTCTTCAATACCATCTAAACGATCTCCATATACTGCTTTTGAATTATTAGAAAAAAATGTAAAATTCAAAACAACAACAAAAACAATCAATAGAAAACATAAGATATAACCAATAGACATAGCTCTATGATTCTTGAAATATGCTTTTACTTTATTCATTTTATCACATCCTAATATAATTATTATACATCAATATTATTCATCTTTCAATTCTAATTTATCTAACTCTTGTATCAATAAATCATTTGCTAATTTAGGATTTACTGATCCTTTCGTTTCTTTCATAAATTGTCCCATCAAATATTTTAAGGCTCTATCTTTACCGGCTTTATAGTCTTTAACACTATCATGATTATTCTCTAAAACTTTATTAATTATATTTAAAATTGTTGCCTCATCTGTTACATTAGTAATATTTTTACTTTTTAAAATCTCATCAATACTAGTAGATGTTTCTAAAAGATCAACTAATATTTCTTTAAAGTTACGGTTAGAAATGACTCCTTCATCTAATTTAGCAACTACTTCTATTAAACGATCTTGATCTAACTTTGTATCTTGTAATTCTTTATTATGTTTATTTAAGTAAGCAGCAATATCACCAAGTAATAGATTAGCAGCTAAAACATGATTTGTTTTTTGATCTAATAATAAATTAAAATAATTACTCAAAGGACGATTTGCAATAATTTTTTCAATTTGTTGATGAGAAAGTCCTACTTGTTGATACTTCTTTCTTAATTCATCTGGTAGTAATGGGATTTCTTTAATAGCGTCTGAAATAAAGGTATCATCAAGACGCACAAAAGGAATATCAGGTTCTGGAAAATAGCGATAATCATTACCTGTTTCCTTTACCCGCATTAAAACGGTAGTACCTAATTTATCATCGAAACGTCTAGTTTCTTCTCTTATCTTTTCGCCTTTTTCTAATAACTCTTTTTGCCTTTCAATCTCTTTTTCAATGCTAAGTCCAACATTATGAATAGATCCAATATTTTTAATTTCACATTTTACACCTAGTTCATCAGAATTAGATAAAGAAACATTAGCATCACATCTCATACTACCCTCTTCCATCTTACAATCACTAATATCAGCATAAAATAATAATTCTTTTAATTTCTCAAGGTAAGCCATTGCTTCTTTACTGCTTTTAATACACGGTTTAGTAACAATTTCAATTAAAGGTACACCAGACCGATTAAAATCTAGTAAACTAACAGTACCACGGTGAGCACTCTTACAAGTATCTTCTTCAATATGCATCTCTTCTAAGAAGATTTTTTTCTTTTCCCCATCTACTTCTATTTCGACATAACCATTGGTACCGATCGGTGTTTCATTTTGAGTGATCTGATAGTTTTTAGAGTTATCTGGATAAAAATAATTCTTACGATCAAAATGCATTTCTTTTGTAATATTACAGTGTAAAATATGTGCGGCTTTTACTCCTTGACGTACTACTTCTTTGTTAACTGTAGGAAGTGTACCAGGATAACCAAGATCAATCACATTTACTCCACAGTTTGTATTTAAACCAAAACTAACAGCACTGTCTGAAAATAATTTACTCTTTGTTTTTAATTCTACATGTACTTCGATTCCTATTGTTACTTCATATTTACTCATGATGAAAGTTCCTTTCTATGAAAGACGCTAATTGATACATCTTAGCTTCTTCAAAATAATTACCAATAATGTGTAAACCAAATGGCATATTCTCTTTATTTTTACCAAGGGGAATATTTAAACCAGGAAGTCCTGCCATATTAACAGGAATGACTAAAACATCATCCATAAAAGATTTCATAGGATCATCTAATCCCTCATCTAAGTGATAAGCAACTGTAGTTGTTGTTGGCCCTAAAATAAAGTCATAGTCTTTTAATACTTTATCAAATTCTTTTTTCATATCATCACGAATTGATAAGGCTTTATTATAGTATAGTTTAGCATTCTTACCACTAAGAAGATAACTTCCTACCATAATTCTGCGTTTAACTTCACTACCGAATCCCTCACCACGTGTTCTTTCATACATATCATTAACACTAGTTGGATTTTCACATCGATATCCATAACGAACCCCATCAAAACGTGCTAAATTACTACTAGCTTCTCCCATCGCAATAATCTGATATAGATAAACAGCTTTATCTAAATATTTCATATCTATAAAGTCTACAACTACTCCTTTTTGCTTTAAAAAGGAAATTAAATCATAGATAGCATCTTTAATTTCAGAATTTACAATATCACTCACAAAATAATTAGGAATAGCTATTTTCATACCAGTAACATCTTTACCAAGTAATCTAGTAAAATCTTCTTTTTCTTTATTACTACTTGTCAAATCTTTAGGATCATGGAAAGAAATTAAATTTAAAATTTGTGCATTATCTTTAACAGTTCTTGTCATAGGTCCAATTTGATCTAAGCTAGAAGCAAAGGCTACTAGACCATATCTTGATACTCTACCATATGTTGGTTTCATACCAACTATGCCAGTATAACTAGCTGGTTGTCTAATACTTCCACCCGTATCTGATCCTAAAGCAAATGGAACTAAAGATGCAGCAACACAAGCAGCAGAACCTCCTGATGAGCCCCCAGCAATTCTTGAGGGATCATGCGGATTATGTGGAGCTTTAAAATAACTAGTACGGCTAGTTGATCCCATAGCAAATTCATCCATATTAGTCTTACCTATAATAATCATATGAGCTTCTTTTATTTTGGTAATAATACTAGCATCATATATTGGAATAAAGTTTTCTAATATTTTAGAAGCACAAGTAGTTCTTAAGTCTTTAGTAATAATATTATCCTTGATAGCAATTGGAATTCCAAAATATAAATTATCTTCTTCTACTTCACCTAAGTTTTTAGCTTCTTCTATAGCATTAGGATTAATCGTAATAAAAGCATTTAATTCTTCTTTTTCTTTAATTCTTTCTAATGCTTCTTCTACTAGCATAACAGGTGTTATCTCTTTTTTTACTAATAACTCATGTAATTTTTCTATATCAAAATCTAAATATTTACTCATGAATCATCACCGGCACTTCCACAAAGTTTCCATTCTTTTTAGGAACATTTTTTAATACTTCTTTGGCATCTAGCATTTCTCCTACTTCGTCTTCCCTTAAAGGGGCACTTTCATTTACAGGAGTAAACATTCTTTCATCATCATACCCTTTAAAATCATTTACTTTTTCTACCTCATTTAAAAGGCAATAAAGTTCACTCTGAAATTTAGTAATTTCTTCTTCTGTTAAAGCAAGTCTCGCTAAGTATGCTACGTGTAATACTTCTTCTCTTGTCAATTTATCGTTCAACGCTATCATTCCTTTCTTCTTGCTATTATAGCACAGAAATAACACTATTCGCAACTTTCTTAGAGAAAGGCAAAAAGAAAAAGACTTCTAGTCTTCTCCTAAAACAATTTATTCATAAACTTTTCCAATCAAGTAAGCATGAGTAAAATTAGCACCAGTAGCGTGATTATTAGTAAGCATCTCAACTCCTAAATAATAATTACCACTTAAATTAGTAATATCTACATTCAGTGTCACATATCTCATATAACCTGTCCCATCAGTTTGAAAAGAAGCTGTACCTGCATGAGGCCAAGAATTCATATTAGTAGAAACACCCGCGTAAAAAGTTGCATGTTGCAAATCAGCATTATTCCCGAATTCATAAACTCGTACTTGATAGGTAGCATAATTAGTTAAATCATAGGATTTATCTGTCCAAGCAGCACGGCGAGCATTTCCACTACTATCGATATGAAAGGTTAGATAATGCCTTGTAGAATCATAACCATAATTTAATATATATCCATCGGTTAAATTAGAAGTCCAAGTGGTATCTTGCATATCATCAAGTACCATAATACTTTTATCATTATACTTCCATTTTGGTGATACTATAACATCACGATATGGCATCGTAAATGAATTCGTATTGGAATCTAGGGTTGCTAAAACAGTACCTGTGGTACTTTTTATGGTTGCTCCATAATAACTAAAACCACTATTAGGATCAGCCGTAAAAGTTACCGTACTACCTCCCTCTACAGAATCACTTGTTAATGTAACATTACCTCCTGTTACATTAGTTGTACTTAACTGATATGTACCTTCTATTTCATTAGAAAGTTGATATGGATTATCTTTAGTACCACTGCCACTAACAATTCCAACATTAGAGTCTAAATAAACAGCAGGGCGAATAGCACTTGTAGCATTAGCATTATAAAGATTAATACTACCATTCTTACCAATAACTAATGTTTGAGTAGACAAAACCGATAATGGAGTTAATAGTTGTTGATCTAAACTGCTATCATATAACCAGCTAGCAGCGGGATTACTAGTATTACAAACACTTAAATTATTATAACAAGAAGTATCAACACCACTCATAAAGGTATATGCATAATCACTAGAATAAAGTAATCCTACTTTTCCTATCCAATTAGTAGGAGCATTCCCAAAAGTTAAACTTCCCCGTTCAAAATTATAAAAAACACTTCCATTAATAGCATTGTTCACAGCTCCACCCAAATACCATTTGGTACTAGCAATCATACTTTTGGCTGTATCATTCAAAGTATTATAATATGTATCATTTAAATAAGTATTTAAACTAGATGCAGTCCAATTATTAGTTCCATAAGTATTATTGCCAATACTTTGATCTCTTACTATTTTAAATCTTTTTTCTTTACTTCCTGCTTCATTTTCTACAGTAAAAATACCAACAATTCTCCATAATTCATTATTAAAGCTAACAAAATTATTAGGACTAGATCCAATATATCGATAATCTGTTAATTCATCAGTAGTCCAATCACTTTGTTGATCTGTAGTTTGATGTGAAAAAGTATACATATTAGTAATATCACCACTATGATAATTAATAATAGACTTAGGATTAACCTGCTGAGCTACCTCTTCGGCAATTCCCTTTATATTACCATTCGCATTCGCATAATACAAAGTTTGAGTACAAGCTTCACTTTCTTCAAAGTCTGTATGAGTAAAAACAGTCTTATTACTATCCACTTCAATACAAGTCATATTATAAGAATAACTAGTATCCTTTTGTGTCTTACTATAACGTACTACAGCATTAGAACAATCATATGCCTCATCATCAAATGGAGAAATAATATTTTGTAAATCATCATACGTAATATCAACACAACCTGTCCAATTATCCACACCATAAGAACTAATGTCTTCGCCTTCTCTATCCACATATAATTGTGCTGCTCTTACTAATGTTTCACCATAGGCTTCAAACTCACTATCCTGATAATCATCTTGTAATCTTGAAACTGCTGGTATAATCATAATCATGATAAGACCTAAAATGGAAATTGTAACTAATAATTCAACTAATGTAAACCCTTTTTTACTCATCTATCCCACCAATTATATTATAATACTTATTCTTATTATTTCAAAATAAAATTTAATGAAGAGATTGTTTTAATTTTTGTACTTCATGATTCAAAAACAACATTTTACGATCTAATTCATTGATATCTAAAGCACATTTATAAATATTCTCTTGAATATTTTGGGGAACTTCTCCTAAAAATTTATAACGAATTTTATGTTCTAGACTAGCCCAAAAGTCCATAGCTAATGTCCTTATTTGTATTTCAGCATTAACGAAGGATATACCTTTCATCAAATGAACTGGTACTTTTACTTGTAAATGATAACTAGAATATCCTGTATTCTTAGGATGAGTAATATAATCTTTTCTATTATAAATCTTAATATGTTCACTATGTTCTAATAACTGGACGACTTTATAAATATCTGGTAAAAAAGCACAAATAATTCTAATACCGACCATATCATGAATTTGCTCTTCAATATTTTTTATTGTTACTTTATATCCTTTCTTTGTTAATTTTTTTACTACACTATCATAACTTTTAATTCTAGATTTAATATGTTCTACAGGATTATATTTATTTTGAAATTCAAAATCCTGTAATAAAATACTAAGTTCTGTTTCAAGTGTCTTTAAAGCAGCATGATACTTTAATAATAAAGACTCTAATTCTTCTTCTTTAATCTTTCTCATTTTATCCTTTCTAGAGCCAAACACTAGACTTTAATCTTTTAAGTCTAGTGTTTCTATTTCTTCTACTACTGCTAATTGTTGCTCCACAATAATTTTTAGTTTTCTTTTGAAAATTTTGACATTGCGTTCCAGTAAATCGGCATCATTATTGATCTTTTCAGCTTTTAATAATGCTTCATTCACAATTCTTGATGCATTATTTTTGGCTTCACTGACAATACTTTCTGACTCTTCTCTTGCTAATCGTTTAATATTATCACCAGTTTTTTCAGCTTGAATAAGAGAATGTTTTAAGGTATCTTCCATTTTTTCATAGGTTGCTAATTTTTCTTCTAATCTTGCTATTTGTTGTTTTTGTTCTTTATATTTTTTGACAATTGTCTCTGTTTCTTTTATAACATCAACAACAAACTGATTTACCTCTTTTCTATTATAACCATTTTCCTCATAACTAAATTTATCCACTTTCTCATCCCCTATCACGGGTTTTTATCTACCAATCAAATTCATCATCATCGTCTTCTTTTTTGACTTTCTTAGTTGGTTTACTAGGAACATTATCCTCACTAATTTTTCCTTCTACATTAACGTTATTTGGGGTACACAAGAAAATACCACCACCAAGTTTTTGTAAATCACCGCCAATGGCATAAAGAGTTCCACTCAAGAAATCCACTATTCTTTTAGCTTGATCAGGAGTGACTCTTTTTAAATTAACAACTACAGCATTTCTTTCTTTTAAGTAATCTGCAATCTGTTGCGATTCAGAATATGCTCTAGGTTCTAATAACATCATTTTACTACCGGCTGTGCCGTTTTCATAACTATACTCTTCTCTACTCACTTTATAATACTCCTCTTCTTTTATTTCCTCTTCATCTTCAGTTTCTTCTTGACCAATCAAGCGTTTTAATTTTTCTAACGCCATATATATTAAGCCTCCTATCTATACTTATAAATTATAATAACACAAAATTCTATATTTCATCAAGACCCTAATCACATTAATACCAAATTTTATTGATATCAACATTATTAGATAAAGGCTCAGGATTCGGTTTTTCAAAGCGCATACTAATTGGTACTTTGAAAGCACTACCAAAAGCAATACAATTTCCTGGTGATAAATTTTTAAGTTGCTGTACAATTTCTAAAGAAATATTAGGTACCATTTCTTTAATATAAGTTAAATCTTTTGGATGTAACATTCTTAAAATAACAAAATTAGAACATTGTGAAATAGCGGTATCAGAAAGTTCACTAGGACGTTGTGTGATAAGTCCTAACAAAACACCATATTTTCGTCCCTCTTTTACAATTCGATCAAAAATGTTATAACCTAAGATTTCTGTATCGGTATCTTTTTGTACATAGCGATGAGCTTCCTCTATCACAATATGATAAGGAATACTACCACGATTCGGATTAATGACAGCTTGATCAAATAATAACTTTGACAATATTTTAGTTAATGTTTTAGCTAAACGATCATCAATATAGCTAATATTAAAGTTTACAATCTGACATCTTTGTCCTTCTCTATTTGTTAAAAGTTCCCGAATATAAGCATCTTTTGAAATATAAGATGGATAATCAAAATAAACGTGTGAGTCACTTTCTACTAAAGAATGTAATCTAACACTAAGTACATTCGCATAATCATAAACTTTATCACTTTTTAAAATGCCTTCACTAATTAAAGCAAAATCCATGGCTGTCTCTAAATCTTTTAATTGATAAGGAATCATTTTTTGCATTGGTTGTTCTATTGGCTCTTCTTCATCAAGAATAAAAGTCTTAACAAAATTAACAATTAATTCCATCTCTTGTAGTTTTCCCATCTTATCAATATAAAGACATTGTTTTAATGTTCTAGTATAACCAGGTTGTACAATCAAGCTTTCTAGATTTAATTGTGAGGTATTAAATTTTGTTAAAACAGCCACTACTTGGTCTCTAATTTTAGTAGATTGATGTCCACTAAGCAAAATATCTTCTAGAGCCCTTGCAATAATATCATTTTTATATTTTATGACATCTTGCTCATCACCAGTTAAAATAGTAACCAATTTTAAGGCTTTTTCAATAATAGGTAATTGATTCTGATTCGTAACATTTAATAGTAAAGCAATATCATCAATACCAAGTAAAAATAAGGGAATATGTAGTAATTCGCCATCACTGCTATTAACATTTGTCGTATATGTTTTATAATGCATCATAGGATTAATTTGATCAATATTTTGGAAAGCTCTTGTATATTCTCCAAAGGCATCAAATAAAAACATATTAGCATTTACTGGGCTTTTATCAGGTGATCCGAAGACGTTTTGTAAAATGCGTGCGACAGAAAATGATTTTCCAGCTCCACTATTTCCTAAAATAGCAAAATGATTACTAAAAAAAGCATTAATGTTGACATTGATCTTATAATTTTGATAAATATTAGAATAACCAAATGTTATTTCACTTTGACGTGGAACTTGTGGTCCTAATACTAATTCAAGTTCTGGCATTGTAATTAACCTGACAACAGACCGATAAGATGGTTTGGTTTTAATACCAGGAGAAAACTCATTACCTTGAATTTCACCAACTATATTTACTTTTAGTGTAGTCTTCGTACTACTAACAATTTCACCTACAATTTTTTTATCATTGTCTTCAAAAACAGTATGAAGATTTACTAAATTAGCTTGTTTACTAAGATCAATTGTTAAGTTTACAATTACACTATTATCAATTATTTCACTAATAACACCTAGCATATATCCACCCTCTTATTATCTACATTATATTATAATATAATAAATAGTTTTCAACAAGAAAAATAAATATTTTTATGCATAAACTACAATCGTATAAATAGTCACAAGAAGTGCTAATATTAAACAAACCAAGCTAAAAATAAAAAGTTTTTTCATCTTTCTTTTTTTACTTATTATAAGTAAAATAGCTAATCCAAGATATAAAAGAAATAAAATCCCTATCATTCCTATTCTCATAACTACCTCCATTATTATAGTAACATATTATAGTAGTTTCTACTAGTTAAATTATTATAATATTTTTTAATAATACCCTTACCTTTTTTTTAGTTTTTAATAAACTATTATAGAAAGGAGGATAATAAAGTGTTTGATCAATGTAATCGAAACGAAAATAAATTCTGTCGTTTTTGCTTTGTACAAGGTCCAACAGGACCTACAGGACCTAGTGGTGGACCTACAGGTACTACTGGGCCAACAGGACCTACAGGAGCAACCGGAGCAACTGGTCCTACTGGAGCCACTGGAGCAACGGGAGCTACAGGAGCAACAGGTTCTACTGGTGCTACTCCATCCTTTACAATTGGAGCAGTTACAACAGGTTTACCAGGAAGTACTGCTGCTGCTAGCATAACAGGAATAGCTCCAAATTTTTTCTTAAATTTAACAATACCTCAAGGACCTAGTGGTCCAACAGGAGCAACGGGAGCTACAGGTGTTACTGGACCTACAGGAGCCACAGGTGTAACAGGACCTACTGGTGCTACTGGTGTAACTGGAATCTCTGGTCCTACGGGAGCTACTGGTGCTACAGGACCTACAGGAGCTAGTGGGGCAACCGGTCCAACTGGTATTAGTGGACCAACTGGTGTTTCTGGGCCAACTGGACCTACCGGAGCTACAGGACCAACTGGACCTACTGGAGTTTCCGGACCTACCGGAGTTAGCGGTCCAACTGGTGTCTCTGGACCTACTGGACCAACGGGGCCAACTGGACCTACTGGACCAACTGGACCATAGTATTAAAAAAAGAGCTATCCCTACAAGCGATAGTTCTTTTAATTTAAAATAGCTATAAAAAAGTTTAAATAGGCTGCATAAAATAGCCACAATAAATAAGGTATTTGTAAATAAGCTGCAAGCTTCTTACCACGAGCTAATTCTTTAATCATAATAATGACTAGAATCATTAATAATACTAACCAAAAGAAAGCTGTAAAATACATGTTAAATACAAAGAAAATAATTGGCCACAATAAATTAACAAATAATTGTAAATAATATATCTTATTAAAGTCATCAGTATCATTATCTTTAGAAAATAAATAATATGAAATTCCCATTAAAATATATAAAATAGTCCATGCAATAGGAAATATAATTTTACTTGGAGCTAATGGCGGTTTTACTAAATCTTGATAATTTATATATCCAGAAATAATTAGGCCTACTACTATTCCTCCTATAATTGGTGCTAGAACACCTATAATTTTTTTTATTGTTATCACCTCTATTTTTTTCTTTCAACATTAGTTTATGCAAAAGGTTATTCGTTTAGTAACTTTTCCAAATTTTCTCATAGAATATGATGAGGTGTAAGATGAAAAAATATAAAGTATGTGTATATACCATTTGTTTAAATGAAGAAAAATTTGTAGATCGTTGGTATAATTCTATGAAAGAAGCTGATGAAATTTATGTATTAGATACTGGTTCAACCGATAATACAGTAAACTTATTAAAAGAACGAGGAGTACATGTTACAGTTAAGAAAATAACTCCTTGGCGTTTTGATGTAGCTAGAAATGAATCCCTAGCTTTAGTCCCAGATGATACTGATATTTGTGTCTGTACTGATCTAGATGAGGTATTTGAAAAAGGATGGCGTGAAGAACTCGAAAAAGCATGGCATGAAAATACTACAAGACTAAGATATATATATAATTGGAGTTTAGATGAACATAATAAACCTATCGTTACTTTTTATTATGAAAAAATTCATAAAAGGCATGGTTTTAAATGGGTCAACCCTGTTCATGAAATATTACAATATGATAAAGAAGAAGTATATAATGTTACTGATAAAATAGTTTTAAATCATTATCCTGATAGAACAAAGTCACGTAGTAGTTATTTACCATTATTAGAAATAGCAGTTAAAGAAGATCCAAATAACGACAGAAACACTCACTATTTGGGTAGAGAATATATGTATTATGGACGTTATAATGAAGCTATTGATATGCTAATCAAACATTTACAACTACCAAAGGCTACTTGGAAAGATGAACGATGTGCATCTATGCGCTTTATAGCTCGAAGTTATAAAGAGTTAGGACGTTATGAAGAAGCTAAAATGTGGTTAAAAAAAGCTATTGATGAAGCACCATATTTACGAGATCCTTATATGGAAATGGCCTTATTATATTATCGTTTAAATGACTTTGACCAAGTAATATATTATACAAATTTAGCTTTAACTATTAAGAATCATGAAAAAAGTTATATTAACGAAACCTTTAGTTGGGATGAAACGCCATATGATTTGCTTTCTATTTCCTACTATAATAAGGAAGAATACGAGGCAGCGAAGGCATTCTGCGAAAAAGCTATTGCTATCAACCAAGATGATGAACGTCTAAAAAAGAACTTAAACATTATTAATAAAATGATAAATCCTACTAAAAACCATGAGAATGATTAACTAAAATCATTCTTTTTTTAAAAAGAAAAAGACCTATTAGTCTTATCCATTTAAACTCATAAATTCTTGATTTAAGCATTGATATTTACTAGTCATCTTAGTAGTATCTGCTTTTTCTAATAGACATCTTGCGAAACTAAATTATGCTATCAAAAACAACCATAATTTGGTAAAATTATGATATGGAAAATATGAAGTATAAA
>CAJFVY010000035.1 GCA_904420615.1 uncultured Bacilli bacterium
AACCCAAAAAGAATTCATTCTTCTATAGGGTATTATTCACCTATCGAGTTTGAAAAAATCTACTTTAATTCAAAAAAAGAAGGGAAACCCCCCTCTAAAAACAGTACCAAATATTGACATAACTCCCAACTTTATTTTTCATATGTCTCACCTTTGTCTTTCTAGGTTAATCATACCATATAATGATTTTCAAAATCAATCCCTTTGACAAGTAAACTTTCATTTTAGACAACTATAGACAAAAAGTTACTAATAAGGAGTAACTTTTTAGTTAACGTAACTTAATATGTGCTTCTCTTAATTGTAATTCACTTACTTCGCTTGGAGCTCCCATCAAGTTATCAGCACCATTTGCATTTAATGGGAATGGAATTGTCTCTCTAATAGAATCTTCATCTAATAACATCATTAACATTCTATCAATTCCAGGAGCCATTCCAGCATGAGGTGGAGCACCATATTGAAAAGCCTCATATAAAGCTTTAAATCTAGTTTTTATATCTTCTTCTTTATAACCAGCTATTTCAAAAGCTTTACGCATAATATTTAAATCATGATTACGAACGGCACCACTAGCTAATTCAACACCATTACAAACAAAGTCAAATTGATATGCCAAAATATCTTCTTTATTAGGATTATCTAAAGCTTCTAAACCGCCTTTTGGCATACTAAAAGGATTATGCATGAAAATATATTTTTCTTCTTCTTCGCTCCATTCGTACATTGGAAAATCATTAATAATACAGAATTCAAAGCGATCATTATCTAATAACTCTAACTTACGACCTAATTCATTTCTAATTTCTCCTGCTAGAGTTGCTGCTTTCATACGATCGGCAATAAAGAATAATACATCTTGTTTATGAAGTCCTGCCTTATCAATAATATCTTTTCTTTCATCATCTGATAAGAACTTATCGATAGGACCTGCGAATGACATATCGTCATTTACTTTAATATAACCAATTCCTGGCATACCAATACTTTTAGCAAAATCAACTACTTCATTAAACCAAGAATTAGATTTACTAGCAATATTTTCTACTTTAATACCCTTAACCGTAACTCCTCTAAATGGACGGAATTCTGTTTCTTCGAATTGTTCAGTTAAATCAATAATAATAAGAGGATTTCTTAAATCAGGTTTATCTGTTCCATATTTTTCCATAGCTTCTTTATAACTAATTCTTGGAAAAGGACGATCACTAACCTTTTTATCCGAAAATTTCTTAAAAGTCTTATAGAATATTTTCTCTCCAACTTCTAAAACATCATCTTCCTCCGCAAAAGCCATTTCAAAATCTAATTGATAAAATTCTCCATAGACACGATCACTTCTTGCATCCTCATCACGAAAACATGGAGCAATTTGAAAATAGCGATCAAAACCAGCACACATTAATAGCTGTTTAAATTGTTGAGGAGCTTGAGGTAGTGCATAAAACTTTCCTTGATATTTACGACTTGGTACAATAAAGTCTCTAGCTCCTTCTGGACTAGATGCTGTCAAAATAGGAGTTGTAATTTCTAAGAAATGATCATCCGTCATCTCTTCACGCAAGAAAGAAATGACCTTACTCCTAAATATAATATTATCTTTTACTTTAGGATTTCTTAAGTCCAAATAACGATATTTTAAACGTACATCCTCTCCTACTTCTTTACTAGTAATAACTTCAAAAGGTAATACGTTTTTACACTTACCTAGTACTTCAATCTTATCTACTAAAAGCTCAATTTTACCTGTTTTAATCTTTGGATTATAATCCTCTTCTTTTCTTTTTCTAACAGTTCCAGAAACACTAATACTAGACTCTCTAGTTAAACCATCAAAAATACTATCATCATTACTAACTAACTGTAAAGTTCCAAACTGATCACGAAGATCAACGAAAATTACACCACCATGATCACGAATATTTTCAATAAAACCAGCTACTTTAACATTTTTACCGACATCATCTTTTTCTAGTTTTGACGCTAAATGATCTCTATATTTATTTGCCTTCATACTCTTTTTTCCTTTCTTCTAATTGTTGTTTTATTAAATCCAAAGTCCTATTTGGATTTGCTTGTCTATTACTCTTTTGCATTACTTTTCCCATGAAAAAGTTTACCACATATTGATTATCTTCTTCAAGATATTGTCTTAATTGTTCAGGATTTTCTGAAAAGACAGCTTTAATATAATCAAGTAATACTTGGTCATCATCAATTTGACTTAAAGAAGATTCTTCTATAATTTCTACTGGATCTTTTTTCTTTTCGATAGCTTGATACATAATCTTCTTACCATGATCTAAAGATATTTTACCTTTATGAACATAATCAATAATACCACTTAACATCTTAGGTGTAATAAAGAATTCATCTAATCCTATTTCTAGTTTATTTAAAGAACTAAGTACACTAGTTGTAACAAAATTAACAGCTAATTCAATATCACTACCATAACTTAATACTTCTTCAAAATAATCAGCTATATCCCTGTTCTTAGATAATACCTGTGCATCATACTCACTTAAATGATATTCTTTTATATACTTTTCAAAGCGATCTAACTTTAACATTGGAATACTTTTTTCTAGTTCTTCTTTATAAGCATCTGTTAATTTAACTGGTGGAATATTAGGTTCTACATAATATTTATAGTCTATGGCATCTACCTTTTCTCTCATCGAATACGTTTTACCATCTTCATCAATTCTTCTTGTTTCTTGTACTACTTCTTTGCCTTCATCTAAAAGAGCACTTTGACGTTTAATTTCATATAAAATTGCGGCTTTGACACTATTAAAAGCATTGATATTTTTCATCTCTACTTTAGTACCTAATTTAGTTTCGCCTTTCTTTTTCAAGGAGATATTGACATCGCATCTCATTTGTCCTTTATCGCTTTTTGCTTCACTAACACCACAGAATAAGAATACATCACGTAAGTCTTCTAGGAAAGTTACAGCTTCTTCTGCACTAGAAATACATGGCTCGGTTACAATTTCCATTAAAGGAATACCACTACGATTATAGTCAATCAAAGAATACGTATTATAATGATCCAAACTAGCCGTATCTTCTTCTAGATGCAATTGATGAATTAAAATTCGTTTCGTTTTACCATCTACCATAATATCTAAATAACCATTTCTTCCCATAGGTTTCGTCATTTGGGTAATTTGATAACCCTTTGGAAGATCAGCATAGAAATAGTTCTTACGATCAAAAATTACTTCATCCGGTGTCGTACAATGTAGGGCCATAGCCGTTTTTAAGGCTTTACGACAAGCTTCTTCGTTTACAACAGGTAAGATACCAGGTAGGCCTAAATCTACTGGTGCGACATTAATATTTGGAATATGTGTATATTCGTTACGTGCACTAGAAAAGTTTTTAGACTTTGTATCTAACTCACAATGTACTTCTAAACCAATTACTACTTCATACATCTTTCATCACCTGCTTTCATACCTTTTAATCCTGTTATTTTCTCTATTTGATAAGCCATATTTAAAACAACATCATCTTCTTTTACTTTACCTGTTAAATTGATACCAATTGGACAGTGATCAATAAAGCCACTTGGTAAAGTAATACTAGGAAAACCACCAAAATTACCAATAGCCATGTGATTTTCCATTAATAAGTAACGTTCTGATAATTGATCTGTTGCTTCGTTAAAATGAGGTGCTGCTCCGCCACTACATGGTAAGATCATTCCGTCATAAGTTTTAAATAGTTCATTCATCTTATCTACAATTAATCTTCTAATACGGCAAGCATTTAAATATAATTTTTCTTGATTTTCTTTTTGTAAAATATAACTTCCTAAAACAAATCGACGTTTAATTAATTCAGAAAAACCTTTCGTCCTAGCATCAAACATAATCTCCAGAACAGTATTACCTTCTCCTCTTGGACCAAACTGTATTCCCGTTAAGTTAGCATTATTACTAGTAGCTTCAGCACAAGAAATACACATATAAGTAGGATAAATAGCCGCTAATAAGTCTTGATCAATTGATACTTCTTCCACTATAAAGCCATTTTCTTTCATTTTATCTAATAATTCATAAAAATTGTCTAACACTTCTAAGACCGTTTTATCTTTTTCTTTATCATACTGACTACGATCACAAATTTCCTTAATATAGAAAATTTTACGCCCCTTAATAGAATTATCTAGGGTTTCTGTTAAGTCTTTACCATCATCTTTTAAACTTGTCATATCATGAGGATCATATCCTTTGATAATATTGGTAACTACTGCGATATCATAGACAGAACGAGCAAAGCAACCAACATGATCTAAACTAGATGCAAAAGCAAATAATCCATATCTTGAAATTAACCCATAAGTTGGTTTAAATCCTACAACGCCCCCGAAAGCAGCTGGTTTACGGATAGAATCTCCTGTATCGGAACCAATCGCAAAAGGTACAATACCAAGGGCAACAGCAGCAGCACTACCGGCACTACTACCACCAATTTCACGAGTTTTATCCCATGGGTTATATACAATTCCTGTATGTCCAGTCGTACCAGTTCCTCCCATAGCTAACTCATCAAGAACTGTTTTACCAACTAATACTCCTCCTGCTTCCTTTAATTTCTTATAAACTGTGGCATCAAAAACAGGAATATAATCTTTTAAAATATTACTAGATGCTGTAGTTAAAATATTACTCGTTGAAATATTATCTTTCAAAGCATATGGTATACCAGTAATAATGGTATCTTTCTTCTTTTTCATTTTATACTTATCAATAATTGTTACAAAAGGGTTATACTCTTCTTGATATTGATGAGCTAATTTATTAGCTTCTTGAAATAATTCTTCACTTGTCACTTCGTCTTTATCTAAAGCTTCTCTTAATTCTTTTAAAGTCATTTTACTATATTCCATTTTATTCCACCACCTTTGGTACTTTTACTTGATCATTAATCTGATGCTTACAGTTGGCTAATACTTCGTTTACTGTTAGAGTTTCATTTTCATCTACTTCATCCTTTCTCCATTCTACATCATAAGTAATATAAGGAAAAGTCATAGGTTTTACCTCTTTAATATTAGGAATCTCTCCTATTAAATCCATTTGCTTTAAAATAATTTTAAATTCTTTTTCTAATGTTTCATATTCTTCTTCCTTCATATCAAACATTAATTTAGAAGCATACTTTTTTAAATCCTCTTTACTAACCATTTTTCATCATCCTTTCTAACAACAAAAAATTCTCAATCCCATAAGGGACGAGAATTATAAACCCGCGGTACCACCCAATTTATTACCAGACACGATAATCGCTTTCTTTGATAACGAGGTTATCCCCGGCTTAGTCTACTAAATTTCTTTAAGCACTCCGAAGTGTTATTCACTATAACCATTTATTTGCTCTCACCAACCACAAACTCTCTTAAAAATAAGTTATAATTACTTCTCTTCATCATCATTTTGACAAGTCTATTTTACTATTATTCTACCAAGATGTCAATTTTTTAAACTATAAATTTTATCTTTTAAACTCTATTTAGCACTTTACGGTAAGTATTAACTGCTTTTCTGCCACTATCTTGATTTGCTACTAATCTTATATTACCAAGATAATCTTCATTTTCTAAAATATCTTGATTACGTGCTAAACAACTAGCATAATAAGATTGTACATCACCATTAGCATGAGCAACAGCATCTGCTAATAGTAGTGTATTCTCTCCAGCATATAAGCGAACTTTTTCATCACAAATAACTCTACTAGCATTTAAAGCTTTATTTACATCATCTGTCTTAGATACTGTGTCAACATAGTTACTATAATCATGATCATTATAAGGAACAACACGACTTAATTTTAATAATTGTTGTAATTTTTGCTTAGAAACTTCCTCTTTTTCAGCCTCTTCCTTTACTGCTGCCACAATAGTGGTTTTATCATCATCTGTGCTTTCTTCAAAGTTTGCATCACTAAACAATACAACCATAGATTGTTGTAATAATGAATTTTCCATATTTGTTATAGAATCTAATATTTCTACATCTTGTACATTACTAACAAAATCCTCTACTTTAAAACTACGATCTGATAAATAAGCAAGTACATTGTAATAATCCTCATTTCCTACTATCTTTGCTAATAGAGGTGTCATCTTCTCCGCTACTTCAGGTGCTACATTTTTTAACAATTCAATTACTATACCTTTCATTCTATTTTCTCCCTTTCATGTAAAGATAGCATGTATTATATCATTTTTTTGTCGAATAAGCAAGGGTTTTTTATTAAACATTTTATCGAATCATCGTGTATACTTTCTCATCATAGTACTTATCTTCTAATTTATAACCATCATGTTTTATGGATTCAAACTGCATGTCAAGACTTTCTGCCAAGTGAATAGAATCAATATTTTCTACTACAATATCTGCTTCAACCCTATGAAATTTTAACTCCTGAAAGGCAAAATCGAGTATTTTTTCTACCGCTTCTTTGGCATAACCTTGTTTATTATATCGATAACTAATAATATAACCTATTTTACAATTATTATTTAAAGTATCTTTAGAATGAAGATGGATAGCCCCAATCATTTCATTACTATTCTTTTCAACAATTCCCCATCTAAAATGGTTCCCATTAAGATACCATTCTTTATATTTAGAAACCAAATCCTGGTACTCCCCTAAACTTTTAAAGGGTACCTGATAATAAAACTTATACCAATCAAAATTATTAAAAATGTTTTGATATAACATCTTAGCATCTATATCTGTAATCTTCCGAAGCATTAACCTTTCTGTTTCTAATTCTTTATATTTATCTTCAATCATGTTTATTTTTCTCCTTTTTATATTTGATCAGAATCTAGTAAGAATATTGGTAATGGAAACCACGATTCTAATAATTCATTTACTCTATTTTTCTCTAACACAACACTATTAGTTTGTAATATTATTTTTTGCATTGCGTCATAAGAAACTTCTAAATCAAAGTGTTTACTTTTGTTACTAACAATTGCTTTTCCTTCATAAACTTCAATAGTAAAAGTATCGTAAGCAATTACCTTGATTCCTAAAGAACCTTCTTTTAAGATTTCATGTCTTAAACGATAATTTAAAAAAACAGAAATTACTTTTTCTAGATGAATAATTTGAAAAAGCTTATTATTTTTATTATATATCATTTTATTGCTAGTATTTTCTTTATCATAATCGCTATTCAATATCTTTCTTTTTATTTCATCAAGTTGTTTATATGCCATAAATGTAGTAATTATTCCTTTTAGTTGTTTCTTGTCTTCTACTTTTATTTCTTCTATTTCATTTTCAAGAGGAAAATAAACTAAATAACCAATTATATGACTTTGATGTAAAATAAAATATCCTTCTTTACACCACTGAATACAATTATCTATAAAGTCTTTCTTGGTTCTCTTTATATATAGTTCACTTTGTTCATAAAGGGGCAAAGAATAATCTACATATTCATTATTACCATCTTCCATTTTACAAAAATGAATATCAGGATTTATATTACGAGAAGCAGAATAAGATACATAATAGCACTGATTGCTAGATTCATATAAAAAATGATGATAACGCTCATATTTACCACTTAAAAAAGCCATATCACAATTTTGTTCTCTTAATAATTTATTAGCATAATTAAGCATTTGTTGCATTAACCCCTGATTACGATAATCTTTATGTACACAAACACTACCAATCTCCCCTATTTTTAACGTGTCTTCTAAACATACTAAATCTCTACAAAGCAAACAAAAAATAGCAACGATCTTATCATCTTCTTTTATTATATAATGATTTTTCATTCTGTTTTTATTTTCATTATATAATACTGGTACACTTTTTACCATATCTTTTTCAAAGCATAAATTAACAAGCTTAATTATCTCATCTGCATCTTGATCTTGTGCTATCTCTATTTTTAGATCATTCATATTCTTACCTCATTTTCATCATAATTCAATATTACTATATCATAATTTATATATATTACAAAACTAAAATATAAAAGGTAATTCGTAAATTTATACTTGTTTTAACATAATCGTGTATAATAGAATATATGCATATTTAATGGTGAAAAAATTATGAAGATGGAAAACAAATACAAATTATAATGACAAATGGGAATATTATTCTAGCTTCATCTTATAATACGAGATTATATATGAAGACACAGAACCATTCAGTATAGAAGATATTACCATTTCTATATCTCCTAGTACTAATGAAATAGGATTTATAGGGCCTCAAAAGATACTTCTAAAATATTAGAAAAAAACAGTAGTAACTAATCCGCTACTGTTTTCTTGACAAAAAAGTATAACCCAAATTTTGTGGCTTAAAAAGTTATATTGACTAACTTTTATGACTATAATTCATATATAACTAGTTCCTCTCTTGCTCTAGTACATGCTACATAATACAAATATTTATCTAATTTAAAATTATTATCTTGATCAATAATAATTACACAATCAAACTCTAAACCTTTAGCAATATAAGAAGGAACTACCACTAAATTTTTTATAAACTTTTTACTATCCTCATTTAATAGACTAATATTCACTTCATCTTTTAATAAATGATAAATAGCATTAGCTTTTCTTTCCTCTTTCGTAATAATAGCAAGAGATTTATATATTCTAGTATAACTTACAATATCTTCTAGTAAACTTTCCTTAAAAGAACCAATATTTTTTCTTATCAAAACATCTTTGTTATTACTCTTTTTTATCGCATTCAGATAATTTAAATTTAAAATCTTATTGTTATAATCCATTATTTCTTTTGTAGACCGATAAGTTTTTAAAAGTTCTAAATATTTACTATCTGGAAAAATTGTTTTTAATTCTTCTAATGAATTATACTTCCAATAAGGATTGATATTTTGATTTACATCTCCCAATATAGTAAAAGAGGCTTTTGGAAACATTTCTTTAATAATAACATATTGTAAATAATTATAATCCTGAGCTTCATCAATTACTACTTGTTTAATATAATTATTATAAGGAAAACCAAATAACTTACCTTTTATATAAGATATTAATAATGCATCAGCATAACCAATCATCTTAGTATTTTTAATCTCTAATTTATATTTTGTATAGGAACTTTTAAAGAAATTTTTATATATTTCTTTTATATTTAAATTAATATTGATATTATCCTTGATTATTTTTCTAATAGAAGCTTTTTTCTTACTGCTAGATCCATAATATTTTAATGATAAATAATTGGCTGCCTCGTCTATTCGTTCTAATAATGGAAAACGGCTATATTTTTCTTTTAATAAATAATTAAGTTCCTCTTTATCTATTTCATTGACCTTATCTATATCTATATTATTCAAAACTTTAAAGTTACAAATTAAATCATGTATATAGCAATCTAAATCACTAATAATTTCTTTACTTTGTTTATATTTTATAATCTCCTGATCTTCTTTTGTCCCCTCATAATAATGACTAATAAAAGAAGGAAAGCTTTCAATATTTTTATATTCTTTTAAAAAGTAACTTAAATAATCACTAAAAGTTGTTTCTTCAGTATTTGCCTCACCTAGTTCTGGTAAAACATTAGAAATATATTCTGAAAAAATAGCATTTGGTGAAAAAATTAACACATTATTAGAACTTAAATTTTTAATACGATATAAAAGAAAAGCAATTCTATGAAGGGCAACAGATGTTTTACCACTTCCTGCTATTCCTTGAACAATTAAGTTATTATCATCCAAGTTACGTATTACTTTATTTTGTTCAGCTTGAATCGTATTAACGATATTCTTCATTTTTTCATCATCTGTAGTAGCAATTACCTTTTGTAATAGTTCGTCATCAATATTTAAAGAATTATCAAAGACATTTACTAATTTTCTATTTTCAATAATATATTGTCTTTTTCTTTGAAGGTTTCCCTCATAAACACAGTTATCTACTTGATACTTGCAGGCTCCTACTTCATAGTCATAAAATAGACTACAAATAGGACTACGCCAATCATAAAGAATATTATTATTTAAATCGTCTTTTAAATAGGTTAAAGACATATAAATATTAAATAATTGATGATCACTATCTTCATAGATAAAAGATGCAAAATAAGGTTTATCTTTAATAGTAATTAAAGATTTATAATATTTTCTTTTGCCAAGTATTCTTCTTGCTTCCATTTCATCACTAGTCATCACTTGATTAAATTCTTGTTTATCAAAAGAAGCTCTATCTTGATAATTTAGTTTTCTAAAACTAATAAGCTCTTCTTCTTTCAGAAAAAGATTACTGCTAATTTTTTCAATTTCTTCATCTAAATCTTTAATAACTTTCTTCAATTTTTGTTTTTCTTTTCTTATTTCTTCTTTACTAATAGACATTCTTACCCTCCTCTTTTAATTAGTAAAGTTCTTTTGAAAACTAAGAAAACCTACATAAGTTAATATGTAGTATAATTTAAAGAAATAGGTTTTAAGCATAAACGTCACTAAGAATATAGCAAAGAATGATGTTCTTGTAAAGATTTTTGTAATATTATTAACTATTTTTAGAAAGCTGGTTTTGCTCTATCTATCTTTTTTACTCTTCCGCGGATTTCTTTATCTAATACATGTAAAGTACTTTTAAAATTCATCTTTGATAGGACATGTAAGACATAAGCATCAACCATAGATAATTTTTCATAGTTTTCTAATCTTTCATCTTTCTTTATTTTTTGACTTAACTCTTCTAGTGGTTGATCTTTTAAATCAGTTATTCTATCTTTTGCTTTTTTTAATTCAGAAGAAGTCAATTTATCAAGCATTAAATCCTCAAGAGAATTTCCCATATAATGATATACTTCACTATACTCATGAATAGAGCATTCACCTTTTGCATATTTCTTAAATAAAAGTGCCATATGATCTCTTTCTTTATATTTGGCTAGTTCTACACTTTCCTCTTCCGATAATTCTAAATAACTTTTTGAGCTAAAGTATGCTTTTCTTGCTTTTTCATGTTCACTTTCATGGGATAACCACTTAATCCATTCTGCAATAAGATCCAAATTGCCTGCTATATCTCCATGAATTAGTTTACTTCCTGATTTTTGTGCCTCTTTGATTAATTCTCTAGATTTAAACATATTCTCTTCATCCTTTCTAATTTATAAAAACTTATATTATATTAGTTATTAATATTAATTAATGTCTTTACTTTCTGTTGCTTGTTTTGCTCTAATTCTTCTTTTTGTTTTGTTGTTAAAGGAACATAGCCTGCCCCACAATCAAAATATTTTTCATTATCAAATGAATATAATTGTAATGACCTATCGGGATATAAAACTTCTCTAGAAAAATGTCGAACTCTGCTAGTTAAATAAGTGTTTAAAGTATTGGCTTTTCTTTCTTTATTATGTAAATTTCTAAGATTATAAATAGTAGGTTTAACTAATCTTTCAACATCACTATTCAATATATATCCTTCTTCATCAAAAGATAGATCTAATGTATCCATATATTCTTTTATTTCACCAAAATCTTTTTCATTAATTTTCTCTATGATACCTAGTAAAGTTTGTGTTTTATTCTTTACTATTGATATATATGTTTTAAAATATCGTAATATTTGAGGAGCATCCATACATCTTTCTTCTTTTATACAAACTGCTACTTCTCGAACTGGATAAGCGGTTTGTAAATCAAATGCCTGGTTTAAATATCCCATTATATTTTCTAATGTAACAGATACTCTCACCTTATCTACAGAGCTTTTTAGGTCTTCAAAATTCATTTCCATAATTTCTTCTAAGGAAGCTACTAAAACCTTAGGATTCACATAATTTTTACCTTCATTAGCTATATTTAACTCTATATTTTCCATATTAATACTACTCCAATTTGTATCTACTTACTTCACAATGATACATTACCATTCTATAGCCATAAGAAAGAAATTGTCAATTATTTAAATAAAATTATTTCAAATACTAGTTTGTAAAATATTTCTTATGTGAATAGAAAAGAAAAAAGTACTGAACTTTTATCAAATACTTTTCATACTTTATAAATCTAAATCTTAAAACCAAGCAGGTAAGCTTTTTACAAATGTCTTTATGGTGTCTTTATCTTTTTGTTGTATTTTCTGTTTTTGATTTTCTGTTAGTGGAACATATCCTCCATATTCTTCATTATCAAGCGATTTAACTTGTAAAGAAGAAGAAGGATATAAACACTCATAAGAACTACCATATGGCATCCTAGTAGTTAAATAAGTTCCCATAGCATTTGATTCATCTACTTTATTATGTAAATCTGTAAGATTATAAATAGTAGGAGCAATCAATCTTTCAACATCACTACTTAATATATTTTTCTCTTCATCAAAGGATAAATCTAACTCATCTATATATTCTTTAACAGAATCTAAATCTTTAATACTAAGTTTTCCTATCAATTCTAATAAAGTTTGTGATTTTGTTTTAACTATATTAATATATCTTTTTAAATATTCTAAAATATCAGGAGCTTGAGCATATCTTTCTCCTTTTATAACACCCATTATTTCACTTTCAGGGTACATTTGTTGTTCATTAAAAACACGATCTAAGTAACTATTTACTTCTTGTAATGTAATAGTAACTCCTATTTCATTCACTGAAGTTTTCAAATCTTCAAGATTCTTTCCTGTAATTCTTTCTAAAGCTGTTATTATAGCCTTAGGATCTACATATTTTAATTCCTGGTCCTTTCTATTCTCTGTTAAATTTAATTGTTTCATCCTATTGAATTCCTTTCATTATATACACTACTGTCAATATTATTTTAGCATATTATCTTTATATAAAACAAGAAGTTTATATCTTAACTATAAATACTATTTGTCATCTTACTTACGGCTATAAAAATATAAGAAATCTTATACCATGTTTGAAAATTTACGGTACCCGTAGGAGATAGATTAAATACTTCCTGAAATTTTCTAACGGCTCTAGTAGTAGCACTATCAAATAAGCCTGACGGATTTTCAATCATGGGAATTCCTGGGTAACTACTACGAATATAATTTAAAGTATTTTGTAATCTATAAACATCTATACTGCAATCTCCTTCTTCTAAGGTTGTTGTAAAAGAATATGGGTAACTTTGAGTAACTTCTGCTTCATAAATATTAATATTATTCCCATAATAATATCTTAAAATTTCTAAATAGTTATACCCCCTATCTCCTAATTCTTTTGAACCCCATTGACTCATATTTCCCGGTTCTGTTGTACTACTCTTATAATGAGCAAGTAAAGGCTCCACTCTATATCCTTGACGAATGTAATTGGTAAATATTTCATCTACTACTCTAGAAATAGGTTCAAATATTGTACCATTTACTGTATATTTCTGATCATAACTAGTAGTAGATGTGATTGTAAAATCATATCCCCTACTTCTATACCATTCTGTAAAAATACGATTTAGCGTATAAGAAATGATTGCTAAGACATTGGCTTTTATCGTTTCCTCAGGCCAAGTACTATAAATTTCACTACTTGCTACATTCTTTATATAGTCAATAAACGGGACAGTATAATTAGGTGCACTAGAATTAGAAGGAATACCATCATGTACAATAATATTTGCAGGAATCACTACTTCAGATAAAACATTGAGATTAATTTCTTCTTCCTGTTCTTCTGTTATATTTTGGGGATATTCTTGCCATAAAGTACTAGGTGTGATAGTAGAAGTATCTTCCCCTTGATTTTCATCTATAGAAGTTAAATAAATATTTTGAATAGAAGTAACTCCATCAAAAATTTGTACACCTACTATTTTAGTAGGAGTAAGACCTAATGCCGTTACTAACACATCATAAGTCTCATAAGGCCTCACCTCATGTTGTTCTTCTAAAGAATAACTTTTATCTACTGTTTGCAAAGTAATTGGAGGAGTCTTACCATCTTCATCCGTCATCTCAGTTATTAAGTTAACACCATTTTTAGATACTGTTACCATTGCATTTGGAACAGGATTTGCAATTGTATCACTATAAACATTAACAACTAAATATCCATTTGCCATATTTCACCTTCTTATATAATAGAAACCTATTATATCCTTTCTTTATAGTATATGAATTTTTATAAACAAATGCATATAATTTACTGAGGTGATATCATGCAAGATAATAATTTACAACTAGGAGATAGTGGTGATCTTGTCCGTATATTACAAGAAAAATTAAAAATACTAGGATTTTACAATGCTATTATCACAGGAGACTTTGGGCTTGCTACCGAAGCTGGAGTAATTGCTTTTCAACAAACATATGATTTAGAACCAACAGGTGTTGTTAATAATGAAATGTGGCAATTACTTTTTGAATTAACAGAAGTAGCTTCCCCCATTACACTAAGTGAGTATCCCATTTTAGAAATAGGGTCTAGTGGACCTTATGTAAGAGAATTGCAAACCAACTTAAAAACACTTTTATATTATACTGGAGATATTAATTCATATTTTGATACAGAAACACAACTAGCTGTTAAAAGATTTCAGTTTCATAATAATTTAACAACTACTGGAATTGTAAATGCACAAACTTGGAATTCATTAAATACTTTGTTTGGAAATTTAAATGAATGTGCTATTTCTGGTACAGAAAATAACTATATTACTTATATTGTAGAAGCTGGGGATACTTTATATGCTATTGCTAGAAGATATAATACCACAGTAGATGCTATTAAAGAACTTAACAATTTAACTAGCAATACTTTAAGCATTGGACAAGTTTTAAGAATACCTTCTACTAATGAAACTACTCCTACTGTTACTTATACTGTTAAGGCGGGGGATACTTTGTATGCCATTGCTAGAAAGTATAATACTACAGTAGATGCTATTAAAAGTCTGAATAATCTAACTAACAATACTCTAAGTATTGGACAGGTTTTACAAATTCCTTCTAATAATGAAACTACCCCTACTATTACTTATATTGTTAAAGCAGGTGATACTTTATATGCTATTGCTAGAAAATATAATACTACAGTAGATGCTATTAAAAGTCTGAATAATCTAACTAGCAATACTCTAAGTATTGGACAAATCTTACAAATACCCTCTACTAATGAAACTACTCCTACTATCACTTATATTGTTAAAGCAGGTGATACTTTGTATGCCATTGCTAGAAGATATAATACTACAGTAGATGCTATTAAAGCTCTTAATAATCTAACTAGTAATACCTTAAGTATTGGACAAGTTTTATTAATTTAAAATTAACATTATTACAAAATAAAGGCACAGCCTAAGAATGCTACTGTGCCTTTATTAATAATGGGTTCTAAGTTCATACACAATTACTTTTTCTTTTTTTATACCTACGTCTTTATTGAATAAAGAAAATTCAACAATGGAATCTTGTAAATTATGATCAATTACATATTGATATATAATATCGAAATGAGGTATATTATTTAATCTTTTATCAAAAATATCACTTTTAAAATTAAAGGTTGGCTCTACTAAAGCATCCCTTACGGAAGCTGCCGCATCAGTAGATAAAGTTGCATAAACTTCACCATTAGATAAAAATTCAATTTCTCCAACTAACAATTGATTTTCAACATAATTTATAGAACTAACATTAATTGTAAATAAATTATATTCTTTTATCTCTTCTAATACTTTATCATAATCAACTTTCAATTTAAAAACTCCGCAAGCTTTAGATCTATCTCTTATAGCATAATAATTAGCAGGATAAGTTTTTAAAAATTCCCTTACTTTTTCATCTTCTCCCTTTTTAAATAACTGTTCAGGAAACTTATTTAAACCAAGTTCTGTAATTTTTTTAATACTTTCTAATTTATTATTGATAATCAAACTAAACACTTCCTTTCAGCAGTTTCAGTTTATGCTAACTTTGTGTTTTTATATTCTTTTATCTTTTTTATTATAATTGGGTAAAAATCATCAATCCTTTTATAAATATTTCTTTGTCTTTCATATTGACATAAAGAATTAACTATAGGCTCAATATATATAAAACTATTTTCTTTTTCATCTTCTATTAGTTCTTGTGCCCATTTATAATCACCATACACATTTATTATATATCTTATTTCAAGAGCTCTTACGATGTGTTCGTTTATAATATGAGTATCATATGGATAAGCTTGTCTTTTCATACTTTCCCTTATATCATCAAAGAAATTTGTATCTTTTGTTAAAATCTTTAACTTATCTGTTATAGGATTAATATATGCATGACTAAATTCATGAAATGGATTAAAAAGTGTTATTTTTTCATGATTAGTACTATCAAATAAAGTTTCTGCTTGCATTCCCTCAAATACTGGAAAACAATCATAAACTTCATTATCATTACTGCAATAAAAACCACCATTAGTCATAAAAGGAATTAAGTTAACTATTAATTTTTTATTTAAATTATATCCATAATACTTAAAAAAATAGTTAGAAAGATTATACTTTTTAAAGGCATAAGACATTCCATTAATCCATTTAGCATATAAAGTTCTATGAGAATTATAAAACTCATAAAAATCAATTTCATTACTAAAAGTATTTAATTCGTTAATAAAATCAAAAATTTTCTCATCACCTTGTAATCTATCCAAGTAACAATAATCAGTCAATTTATTAGTATTTAATTTTGAATCTAACTGCAAAAACAAATCTAGAGGAGCATCATAATTAAAGGAATGTTTTTCTACTAAAGCTTCAAATTTTTTTATTAATTTATGATTTTTATATTTAGAAAAATGTTTTAAAATATCATTTACATAAAACTCATTTCCACATTTATTAAATAATTGCTTATACTTTTCATGATAATTACTAATCCACATAATTACCCCAAGCAATTCTGTTCTATAATCTACTTCTATATAAATATTATCTATTTTTACTCTAACACTTTCCATATTTATCATTCCTTCTAAAGTAATTAATTTCATAATTAATTGGTCCAATTTCTTACAATCTTTATATATTACAAGACTTCTTCTACTACTGCAGTACCTGCAAATAAATACTCCTTTATATTTTTTTTTTACTTCCTGTCCAATACAACCTTGCTTGTTCTTTCTTTTTATTCAAAGAAATATTTTGCCTTAAGATAAAAGAAGCGTCACCAAGAAAAACTTTGCCGGTTAATTTTAATTTTAGTAATTGAAAATTTTTCTTATTAGTCCTTTTAAAAATATTAATCCATTCGTTTATTTCTTCCTCAGTTTTACAAACATATAAACATTTTAATCTAGATGGCAATTCTGAATTAATTTCTTTTCTTACCTCTTCAAACATTAATTCTCTTGTAATCATAGCATCATCATTTATTGTTTTAAAAATTAAATTAGCAATCTCTTTATTAAGTATTAAATTATTGTTTTTTCGCATTTCCATTAAAAACTGATTAGCATCTTTTTCACTTTCTAAATGTTCACAATTATAAATCTCGTAATAAAAATTATTAAATTCTTCACCGATTTTTAAAACATCACCTACTTTTAACTTATTACCTGTATTAATATGATAATAAACTTCATCAATTATATTACTTAGCATTTTAAATCACCTTTTTCTTAAACATTTATACTATTTTATCACAAATTTGTATATATTAAAACTTCCATTAACAAAGTAAATAACTCATTCAAATAAATTTTTATATTATTTCCATATATTACCGGACTAGAAGTAATGTTTTGAGGAGTAGTTGGATAGCAAGCATGTTTTATTAAGACTTTTTCTACTTTAATATCTGTTTCGTAAGTTACAACTAGTGTATTATTTTCTGTTAATTTATTTTTATTTTCTATCATTTTATCTATTTTTTCCTGATTTCTGGCGATTGTTGATAATTACTTTTTTATATCCATTAGTGGAAGAAGGCTTACTATAATTAGAACTATCTTTATCGTTATTATTTTTTAATCTTTCATTTTCAAGTAATAATTCTTGAACTTTTTTATTTGCCTTTTCTAGTTCTTTTGTAAGTTTCTTATTATTTTCATTTAATTCTTCAAATTGTTTATAAACATCATGTACATATCCTTTTGTTGTCATATCTAATACCTACCTTTGTTTTTATTATAAACAAACTGTAACTTCTAAATTGTCATAAATTTAGTAAATTATTGTTTTAAGAACAAGCGTTCGTTATAATATATTTAGGAACATTTAATAGTTGGGTGCTACCTCTGACTTTACAGATAGGAGGTGATGCTTGTGAGTAAGAAAAATTTTTTGATCTTTTCTTTAATCATTATCATCCTTTTACTTATAGCATTACTTTTTGTAATTCTAAAATAAAAATGCACCTAACTCAAGCTTTGAATTAGGTGCTACACAAATTATTGGGTAACACTCAACACGGCAATATTGAATGTTCCTTTAATATTTTATGATTTTTTCTTCATCCATATACATAATAACACAAAAACGACTTTCTGACAAGTCGTTTTCTATTGTTACGCGAAAGTTCGCGTTTACTATCAATCTGGTGTCCCAGAAGGGATTCGAACCCCTGACACCCGCCTTAGAAGGGCGATGCTCTATCCAGCTGAGCTACTGGGACAAAAATGATATTTTTTTCAAATACCAATATAAATATATACCAAAAAATACAAGTTGGCAAGCAAAAAGTGAGAATATTATGTATTTTTTACAATGGGAAGTACATACAATATCAAAAAAAATAAACTTTAATATACTAGTAAATCTAGTAACTTTTCCTATATATCTAATACTTTACCACTATTGTTTCTTCTAATTTTGCAACACATTGTTCAAACTGATATCGTGCAACTCTTTTTTCCATGTATTTTCTCACTAACTAGTAATAAAATCAAAGATATACATTTAAGAGCCATTTAAAATGGCCCTTACTAATTTATATTAATGAGCATATTGAATAGTCTTATCCACTACTGTCTTAATATCACGTTCATTAAATGGTTTTCTAATGACATCAACAATTGGATATTCAAATGCTTTTGCTAGTAAATCATTACTACCAAGACCTGTAATAATAGAAACTGGGATCTTATCAAATAAATTATTATTCTTAAAATATTCTAATACTTGGAAACCATTTACATTTGGCATATTAAGATCTAATAACATACCAACAATTTTAGTATTAGAAGAATTAATAATTCTTAAAGCTTCTTCTCCATCACTAGCCATTAATACTTCAAATTGATTATTAAAAATCTTTTGAATAAAGTTCTTAATAACAGCTGAATCATCAACCACAATTAAAGCTCTATCTAATTTGGGCATTGTATAAGTAGTTGTAGTTCCAACTTCTTCTAATCCTAAATATTGTTTTACTAAATGAACAATACGATCTAACTCTTGAATAAAAGAATCAAAATTTTCTGTCACATAGTACATATTATTTTGTTTACTAGCCATTTCATGTTGATAGGCAAGATCTGCTAAATGATCAAATCCAAAATATTTAGAATCACTCTTAAGTCCATGAACTAAGATAGAATAATTAGCCATATCTCCTGTTTCTTTATATTGTTTAATTTTAGATTCTTTTTCATCTACATCTTCTAAGAAATCACTTAAAGTATCATCATAAGTTGCCATATCCCCAAATAACTCCAAACTTTTTTTTACATTTACTCCATTATTAATTAACAAATTTACATCTCTCATTATTTTTCCTCCTTAGTTAAATATTTATCGAGAACTTCATCTAGTTCCTTTTTATTAATTGGTTTAGCCAAATAATCATCAAATCCTAAAGCTAAATAGTCTTCTTTCATACCACTAACAGCATTTGCAGTCAACACAACAACAGGTGTCTTAAAATCAGGATTTTCTTTCAATTTAGCAAATGTTTGTTTACCACTCATTACAGGCATCATATCATCCAATAAAATTAAATCATAATACTCACTAGCTACTTTGTCTAAACATTCTTGCCCACTCATGACTGAAGTAATATCAACTTTATATGGAACCAGTAGACGGCCTGCAACCTTTAAATTAAGTTTATTATCATCTACTATCAATACCTTCTTGCCAGGATAAATTTTAATTTCATTAGAAACTATCTCTTTCTTTTCTTGTGCTTTTTGAGTAACTATTCTTTGATCAATCGATACCGTAAACTTGCTTCCTTTACCATAAACACTTTGTACTACTAAACCGCCATGCATTAATTCTACTAATTTTTTAGTGATTGCAAGCCCAAGACCAGTTCCTTCAATCGTAATATTCCGTTCCTCATCAAATCTCGTAAACTTATCAAAAAGCTTATCAATTTTATCTTTTTTAATACCAATACCAGTATCTTCTACAGCAATAATTAACCTACATACATCATTATGAATAACAGAATTAACATAAAAATCAATAGAACCCTTTTCAGTATATTTTACAGCATTCGTTAGAATATTCAGTATAACTTGTTTTACTCTAGCATAATCTCCATATAGTGTATCAGGAATATCTTCTGAGAAGTGAGTTCGGAATTCAATTGGTTTTTCATTTCCTAACCTAGCTTTCGTAAGGACGACTAGTTCATTTAAAATTTGATATGGATGATACGTAGTATTTACAATTTCTAATTTACCTGCTTCAATTTTAGAAATATCTAGAATACCATTTACTATTTCTAAAAGGCTATCAGATGCCATTATAATATCTTTTACATCTTCTTTAGCTTTAGATGGTAAGCCTTCTTCCTCTGACAATACCTGGGAAAGACCTGTAATAGCATTAAGTGGTGTTCTAATTTCATGAGACATATTAGATAAAAATTCTGTCTTAGCCCTATTTGCTTTATCAGCTTGATTTCGAGCAATATTTAATTCTTCTATCATCTTCATATCTGGATTTTCAAGAGTAAAATACATAAGGAAAGTAACAAAGGCTTCTACTGACGTCAAAAGAATCATAGATGGGAACATATATTGTATAAAAGTAGCTATAATACCTAAAAACATAAAAATAAATAAGGGAAAGAATTTCTTAATATTAACACTACGAATATTACAAAGCATAACAATAATCATAGCAAAAATGCCTATAAACGATATAATATAAACACCATTAACAGCAGGTCCATATGGGAAAATAGCATTTTTTTCTGTATTGAAATACATCGGCAATGCTATAACGCATAAAACAGACGCCAAAAATATGACTGTTAGTATTTTTATTAATCGTTTACAGGCATTAAATGTCTTATCTTTTTTAGAGATAACAAAAACATACATAACAAATAAATACATCCATGACATAAAGTAAATCAAAACGCTTTTAGTCAATAAAAAATAAATAATAGATGAGGTACTAACTCCTAAATAATTGATAATAAAACTAATATTATCTAAAAGTACACCGACTAGAGTCACCACAATTAAAATAGAATAAATTTTATTTTCCAAATAATCAATCCGCTTTTTGGAATAATAAACTATTACTATTAAGAATATATAAAATAAACTGCACACCGAAAATGCTAAACTATTCATATTCTACACTTCCTATTTCTATATTAAGTATGCCACAGAAATATTTTGAACGCAACAAATTGTTTATTTTTTAACAGTTTATTTTACATTTTATAGGTAAATTAAAATAAGCAGAATAAACTGCTTATTTAACTATTTTTTTACTTTCACATTTTGTTTTGTTGTATTTTCGGAATATTTTATTTGTGCAATGGCTTGTATCTCTAAAGTACGAAAATCAATTTTACCATTAGGTGTATAAAGTAGTTTATCAACGGATTCAACATATCCTGGAACAACCTCAGCTGATATAGATTTAGCAACAAAATCAGTTACATATTTTTTTAATTCATTTTCAGATAGTTTATTTTTGTAGTTTTCTTTTAATACTGTATATACATAAGGAACTGTTCTGCGAACCTCATCCGGAACTCCTACTACTACACATTGATCAATAAATGGTAAGTGACTAATAGCTTCTTCCATTATTGGTGGATAGACTTTATCAACTCCACATACAAATTGTCTCTTATAGCGTCCTTCAACATGAATCTCACCATCATGATCTATAGAACCAAAATCTCCTGTATAAAACCAGCCATCTTTAAAGGCCTTAGCCGTTTCTTCAGGATTATTGTAATAACCCAAAGCCATGGATCTACCTGTTACGACAATTTCACTACGTTGATCATACTTTAATTCCTCACCTGTTTCACGATCAACAATTTTGACATTATTGAAAGGAAGTGGATAGCCTACTGTACCAATTTTATTCTTTTCACCACATTTTACTGCAACTACTCCACACATTTCAGTATTACCATAACCATTAAATATAGCATTTTTCATACCACGATTCAAATAAAATTGGTTTAACTCATTATATTTACTTATATTTAATTTCTCGCCACCAGTTACCGCTACTTTAACATATGATAAGTCGGCATGTTGTAGTTCTCTACTTTTAGCTCCTGCTTCATAATGGATAGGACCGCCATAAATTACGTTTGGTTTTAGTTCTACAATTTCTTTACCAAAAGTAGCTGGAGAAGAAGTAGGAAGCATATACATATGTAAACGCTTACATAAAGACAAATGCATTGTTGAAAGACCATATGCCATAAATTGTGGTAATGGATTATATAGGGTATCTCCTGCCACTACATCACCCATTAGATATTTATGTTGATAAACAGTAGCATTAAGAGCATCATCTGATAAAATAACTCCTTTATGTACTCCAGTAGTTCCACCAGTATGAACCATTAAGAAACCACCATTGCTAGCCAAAGCACATTCTACCATTTTACTATCTTTAAACATGTTAATATACTTATTTTTTTTAGAAAGTGGAAGGTTTCCTTCAAAAAAGTATTTCAAATTAGCTACATTTTCAAACAACTTAAATTTGATATCTTTATCCTCTTTTTTTATAGCAGATTGAAGTGGTGATACGATAGAAACAAAATCTAAAGGATGTTCTTTTCTGATTTTTTTAACACTACTATATACATTATTAATTCCTAGAAAAGCTTTTACATCACCATTTACAATATCATGTCTTAAAGTTTCTAAATTAGAGCGTGGATCAATATTGCATGGTATAGCACCAATTTTATTTAAAGCATAAATAGCATAAACAGATTCTGGCATATTAGCAAGAGCTAATCCTACGATATCTCCCTTTGTAATTCCTTTCTTAATAAAAGCTTTTTGAAACTCTTCTATTCTAGTATGAATTTCTTCTGCCGTTATTTTATTCTTAATATATTCAATTAATATATCATTCATATGATCTTTTGTAGATTCATAAAAATAATCATATAAAGACATCTTAGGAAAATCAGTTTCTGATATTCCTTCTGGATAATGTTTTAACCATGGTTTATCAATACTTGGATACCCTGTTAAAGTGTTTTTTAAAGCATAATCTTTAGCTTTAAAGTTTTCATTTGCTACTTCTAAATTTTTCATCAACTATTCCTCCTAAAAATAAAAGAGATGGTTCTTTCCATCTCTTTTTTATTACCTATCGAGAGAAGGAGCGAGCAAAATATTAAATTATAATACTTCTACAACGTCAATACTTCTCCGACATTTGTAGACTATTATATTGGCATTTAATAAAATGTCAAGTATTTTGCGTTACTTTCTCGAGTTCATCACGGCAATAAGATTTTACTTCATGATTTTCAAGTTCTACTTGTAACAGATTACCAATTTTAAAGACGATCGTCCCTACTTCTTTGGTATCAACTACCATTACCGTATCATCTACGTAAAAATCATCATTATCATTATCGTCATATGTTGTATTTCTAACAATCAAGCCCATAAAAATCTCCTTCTCATCTTAATTAGAGTATAACATATTTTTTTATTAATACAAAGAAAAAAAGCTTACGCTTCTTGTTTTTCTTCATCTTTTGTTACAACAACTTTACCTTTGTAACTTCCACAATTAGGGCAAACACGATGAGGTTTAATCATTTCACCGCAATTAGAACATTTAACCATACCAGGTAGATCTAAAGCATTATGACTCCTTCTCATTCTCTTTCTTGTCTTTGATACTTTTCTAAAAGGTACAGCAAACATTTGAATTTCTAATTTTAACATGTTTTCACTCCTTCCTATATTAAAGCAAATCTTTAAATGGATTTTCTTTAACTGGACCTTGATATTCGTCTTCACTTATCACTTTCCAGCCATCCCCAGAGAATTGTTCATAGTTTGTTACTAATGAATAATGCATAGGGATCTCTAGTAGAATATTTTCCCATAAAATGGCTAGAATATCAAGTCTATTTTCATCTTTTTTTAAATTTTCGGTAACATCTTCCTCTATTTCACAAGAAAATGGATAACTTACCTCTTCTAATGAAACAGAATCTGGAATTACCATGGTACCAGAAATTATAGCATTTAAAGTTAATTTTTCTTCAAAATAAGTTAATTCACCTTTTATATTTACCGGATCTAACTTTATAATTTCATTATCTTTATATATATCTTTAGGAATTTCAATTGTTTCATCTATTGGTAAACTGGTAGTTGCACCTTGTAATAATTCTGTTATTATCATAATCTTACCTATTTCTTTAACATCATAACAAACATCATGATGATACTAAATCCTAAAGACATATTTTCTTTTAATACGCATGTTTTTTCATACACACTCACTACATCATCCACTAAGTCAACAATCCAACTTTCTAAATATTTCGGAATATGTCTTCCAACCGGAAACATATGAGCTTTAATAATATCTTCTTCTAGTTGAGTAAGTTCAAAATGTTTCTTTGAATTTTCCAAAGCAACATTGGGATGATTTACTAGCCTTTTTACTTTCCCCTCATCATTTATATCTTCGAAAAAAAAGTCATGCAAAGCTGCTGCTCGTGCTGTCTCTTTATAATTTAAGCGTAAAGCTTTTGTAATTCTATATGAATAATAACTGACTCTTATCATATGATCATAACGATTCATACCATGATGAATGCAGTCTTTTGTTTTTTGATATTCTTCATTTTCAATGATTGGCATGATGACTTGATTAAATTCTCGATCATAATAATTTGTTTTAATTTTCATCAACAATCCTACTTTCTTTCAAACATAGATAGTTTAGCATACTTTTTTTCTTTTTTCAAGAAAAGATTATTGCTTCCATAATATTGACTGTCAACTAACTACAGTATTATATGAAAAATAAAGCGAATATATTATGTTATTCTGTTATTCATTTAATCTGTAATTTGATTTTTAACAATCTTTACACCTTTTTTGATATCATTTTTAAAGAAACGATAACTAGCAGATATTAAAATATATACTGGAAGTGCTACCACGATACCTAAAAATCCACCCAAGGTACCACCTACTGATACTGCCATAATGGTAACTAATGGATTGACTTTATTGGTTTTACCATATACTTTTGGTGATATAAAATAGCCATCGATTTGTGGAAAAATAATACATACTACTAAAGTAGCAATAAATACTTGCATACTAACTGTAGATGCTATTAAAAGGGCTAATAAATTGGTAACTAAACCACCAAAGTATGGAATAACAGAGGCAATACAAGCTAAGAAACCAAAAAATAGCCAATATGGATGTCCCACTAAGAAAAACACGATAGAATATTCAAAAAATTGAATAATCATAAATAGACCAAGACCTTTTAAATAATTTCCAAATTCTTTATCTAATGTTTTAACATATTGATACCATTTTCTTTTTGTACTTCTTAAAAAGTCTTTGATTGCTGTTCTAATTTTATCCATATATGCTAAAAAATAAATAGTAACTACAGTTATAATAACAGCTTGTCCTAGGAATGAGACAGTTTTTCCAACAAAATCAATGGTTCCTTGTTGAATAATATTGCCAAGTCCATGAATAAGACTATCTAAGTAAGAATCTACTCCACTTTCTAAATCAGATAAATTCAAATTAAATTTAGCACCAATATCTTGAATGACAGTCCCAATACTAGAAGAAAAAGAAACTAATTGGTTATATAAAAGTGGTAGACTAATTATTAAGATCAGAGCAATTAATAAAAAGAATCCCACAACGACAGCTGTAATTGCTAATGACTTTCTAACTCCTTTTTTTTGTAACCAATTGACTAGTGGATGTAATGCGTAAGCAATGACAAAGGCAATTAAAAATGGCATACAAACACTTATTACTGACATAAGTATATTAAACCAAGTTCCTATATTAGTTACACAGATATATAACAATCCCATTAATATTAAAAAGTTTAATAGCTTATAGTTTAGTCTATTCTTATACATTTTTTCACCTCTCTATCACAATTGTTACGGGTCCATCATTTATAGAACTAATTTGCATATTAGCTCCAAATACACCTGTTTTTGTCTTAATTTCTTTATTTAACATCTCATTAAAGTATTGATAAAGCAAGGAAGCCTTTGGCTTTGCAAGTGCTCTTGCAAAACTAGGACGATTGCCGCTTTCTAAAGTTGCATATAAAGTAAACTGTGGAATAGATAAAATTTCACCATCTACATCTTTTACTGATAACGTCATTTTTCCATTCTCATCAAAAATGCGCAAGTGGATAATTTTATTTACCATCCACAAAATTTTCTCTTTATTATCTCCTTCTTCAAAAGCTACTAAAAGCAAGAGCCCTTTTTCTATACTACTAAATGTCTTATTTTTAATAATACAGCTAGCATTTTTACAACGTTCTACAATTACTTTCATTGAATTAACCTCTCAACATTATCAATATATGGTTCTTTTTTTAATTCTAGTAATAATTTATTTAAATGATCTAAATTACGTACATAACTAGTCATTTCATAGACATTTGTACTACCCTTTGTAATTACCTTTACAGCATCTATATTAACATCTAATTTACTAGTTATTTTAATAATATCTGCTAATTTATTTTCATTGGTATTAGAGTATACAATTAAGTCTGTTTCATATTTAGAGTTTGGCTTATTTGTCCAAGATACTTCTATACATCTATCTTCCATTCTAGCTAAATTATGACAGTTACTCCTATGGATACTAATTCCATTTCCTCTTGTAATATAACCAATAATGGGATCACCATAAACAGGATCACAACAAGATGCAAAACTTACTTTAATATTGTCGATACCTGCAACCATAACATCAGATGAAGTTTCTGAAAGTTTAATTGGAGCTGGACTTTTTGGTTTTTCTTCCTCTTCTTCTTCGGGTTTAAATACAACCTGAATAACAGTATGTGCTCCGTAATGACCATTACCAATATTTAAATAAAGGTCTTCTACATCTTCTAATTTTAGAGTAGCAAACACTTTCTTTAAATTTTCTTCTTTCATAAATTCTTGAATACTATATTTTTGTTTACGTAATTCTTTTTCTAAGATATCCTTACCACGTTCTATCAAGACTTCATGTTCACTTTTAGAAAAATAACTTCTGATTTTATTTCTAGCCTGTGTTGTTTTTACGATATTTAACCATTCTTTACTTGGATGAGATGTTTTATTGGTATTAATTTTAACAATATCATTATTTTTGAGTTCATAATTCAAAGGAACGATCTGGCCATTAACAATAGCCCCGACAGTAGTTTCTCCTACTTTAGTATGTACACGATAAGCAAAATCTAGTGGTGTTGCACCCTGTGGTAACTCAATTACATCCCCCTTTGGAGTAAAGACATAAATATTATTATTTAATACTTCATCCTTAACACTATTCACAAAGTCTTCACTACTCATTTTATCTTGAGATAATTCAATAATAGATTTGAAAAATTGTAATTTTTGTTCTGTAGTAGACTGTAAATTGGCTGTTACCTTAGAGCCACCATTTTCTTTATAAGCCCAGTGAGAGGCTATACCATTCTCAGCTACTTCATCCATTTCATATGTTCTTATTTGAATTTCAAATAAATAACCATCAATTCCAAAGACAGTCGTATGCAAAGACTGATACATATTAGGTTTTGGCATAGCAATATAGTCTTTAAAACGATTAGGAATAGGACGAAACTTAGCATGAATAATTCCGAGTGATAAGTAACAGTCTTGTTCCGTATCAACTAAAATACGTAATGCTAATAAATCATAGATATCACTAAACTTACGACCATGATCTAATTTATTATAAATACTATATATACTTTTAGAACGTCCCTTTATTTGATGTGGAATATTATGTTCATTCAATAATTCACTTACTTCTTTTAACATATCATTAACAGCTGCATCACGTTCTACTTTTGTTTTATTTAGTTTTTCAGCAATATCATAAAAAACAGCTGGTTTTAAATAGCGTAGACATAAATCTTCTAATTCACTTTTTATTTTATGAATACCTAAATGATGAGCAATAGGAGCAAATATTTCAAGAGTTTCTCTTGCTTTCTTCTTTTGTTTATCTAATGGTAGCGCCCAAAGAGTACGCATATTGTGCAAACGATCAGCTAGTTTGATAATAATAACTCTTACATCCTCACTCATACCAACAATAATCTTCTTATAATATTCAATTAAATAATCATTATCAGTTGCAAAATGTATTCGACTCAACTTAGTAACGCCATCTACAAGTTTAAAAACTGTATCACCAAAATTTTCTTTTATTTCTTCTTCACTACAGTCACAATCTTCTAAAACATCATGAAGTAAAGCTGCTTCAATACTTTCTTTATCAGCATAAACAGTTGTTAAAATATAAGCAACATTTAGGGGATGAATAATATATTCTTCCCCACTCTTTCGAAATTGTCCTCTATGTTTTTCTTTGGCAAATAAATAGGCTTTTCTAATCTCTTCTTGATCTTTTGAATCCTTCGTATAAAAACTTACTTTTTCCATTAAATCATTAATCGTAATATTTTTTCTTACCATTTAGAAAAACCTCCTTTTTCTTAATCATTTATTCCTTTAATTGTACGTTCTTGCACTTCTTTTCTTACAACTTTTTTAGAACCATCTTTTCCTAATTGTCTTTTAGTAAATAGATACCAAAGGAATCCAGCAATAAAGATAGAAGAATAAGTTCCTGCTATTAAGCCAATTAATAAAGCTACATCAAATCCTAAAATTTCATGGCTTCCTAAAATCATTAGAGTAACAACTGGAATAATGGTAGTAATAGATGTATAAATAGATCTTACAATCGTTTGATGAATACTTAAATTAATAAGATCTTTTAATTCATTGTCTTTCATTTTTTCTAGTTGTTTATTCTTTCTATTCTCACGAATTCGGTCAAAGACTACAATTGTATTATTGATAGAATATCCAATAATAGCTAATACTGCTGCAATAAACATAGAGTCTATTTCAATTTGTAAGATAGCCATCATGGCAATCATGATAAAAGCATCATGTACCAAGCAAAGAACAGAACTAATAGCAAATCCAAAGGCAAAGCGAATACTAACATAAAGAATAATACCAACAAAGGAAATTAGGATAGCTAAAACTGCATTCTTAATTAAGTCTTGTTTTACAACATTTGATATTACTTGTATATCTACATCAGCTTCATATTTATCTGCAAAATAATTTTGAACAGTATCAATACTATCTTCTTGTAAGATATCTTCTATGCGAATTGATAAGCCATTATTCGTTGTTTTAGTCTCTACTTCAGTTAATGAAAGTTCTTCCAAGTCACTTTCTATTTCTTCATTTGTAATATTAGCTTCCGTGTTTAAAGTAATTTCACTACCACCCTGATAGTCAATTCCTAAATGAAATCCTTTAGTACTAAAGAAAATCACACCAACAATTACAATAATAAGAGAAAGACCAATAAAGTATTTACTATATTTTAAATAATTATGTGGTTTTACCTTTTGTACTTCCTCTAATGTTGTTTTCTTCTCATTAATAAATAATTTCGTTTTATTATTAAAGTAACCAGTCTTAATAAATAGTTTTAATAATCCTCTAGTAATAGCAACCATAGTTAACATAGTAACAATAATATTAATGATTAACATCGTCGCAAATCCTTTTACACTACTCTCACCAAAGATGAACATAATGATAGCTACTAAAAGAGTAGTTAAATTGGAATCTAATATTGTATTAAAACTTAATTTACTACCAGTCTTAAAGGCACTTTCAAGACTTCTTCCTTTACGCAATTCTTCTTTTATTCTAGCAAACATCAAGACATTGGAGTCTACCGCCATACCAATACCTACAATTAAGGCTGCTATTCCAGGTAAAGTTAATACTCCACCAATTAACCAGAATAAAGCAAAAACTAAGATAGTGTATAGTAAAATTGCAATTGCTGAGATAAATCCTGCAAAATGATATATAGCAATCAACATGGCAACAATTAAAACTACTCCTACGATTCCTGCTACTAACATAGTATTTAAGGTATTATCGCCAAAAGAAGCTCCAACTGTTTGGCTAGAAATTTCTGTTAATTTTGTAGGTAAACTACCTGAATTAATCAAATCAACTAAATCTTGAGCTTCATCTGTTGTAAAATTTCCCTGAATAATAACATCACTAGCAAAACCTTGAGAAACAGTCGCAGCACTTAAACAATGACTATCTTCACTAGTACCACAAGTTAACTGACTATTCGCATAACTATCTGTTGTCTCATCATAATCAAGCCAAATAACAATAATATTGTTTTCATAATCCTTTACTCTATTTGTAACTTCATAAAAAGTATCCTTATCTTTAACACTAAGCGAAATAGCAGGACGTCCTTCAGAATCAGTAGTTACTCTTGCTCCCCCACTATTTAATACATCACCAGTCATTAATAAGTTATCATCTGCATCACGAAATGATAAACTAGCAACCGTTGATAATACTTCTCTTGCCTCTTCTTGATTCGTAACACCAGCTAATTGTACACGAATCTTATCAGGAGATTCTAAGGTAATTTCTGGTTCTAAAACTCCAAGAGAATCAATTCTTCTTTGCATACTCTTATAAGTAGCCGTCAACTGCTCATCTGTCATTTCACTACCATCTAATGGCTCTACTTGATACAAAATCTCAAAACCACCTTGCAAATCAAGTCCAAATTTTAAAGCATTAAACATTGGTCTAAATAATAAACATATTAAAACACCTAATAATATTAACGTAATACTTAATGTAATTACTTTTCCTCTTTCTTTTTTCATGTCTTCACCTCTATATAATTTCTAAATTTGTGGTATCTTTTACTATAATAGTTTCTTTACTATTTTTAATAAATTCATTTAATGACTTTAAATCGGCATTTAAAATATCATGAACAATGTCAAAAAGGACTAAGTTATGTGCCTTTGTCCATTTGGTCTTTATTAAATAATTCCAAATATCTACTGTTCTAATATAAGTAATACCAAGACGTTTGAATTCATTACATTTGGCTTCTAAAGCAGGTTTTACTCTTTTATATAATTCTTCCTTGCTTTTGAATTCGAAGTCCATATTACCACCATCCAAACAATTTAATTATATTGTATTTTTTATAATTTGGAAAGTATAATTCTCATTTTTTCTTATGATTTAACTGATTTTTCATTAACTTATCTAAATATTGTTTTAATCTTGCTAAGATATTATCATCTGATGTTTTTCTTAAACGAGGAAAAGCATTTAACATATGACGAATTAAAAGAGAATGATTTAATAACTCTTTTTTTATCATAGCTCGAATTTCAGCTGTCGCATCTTTCTTTTTAAATTCTTGACTTGCAATCTTAACTTTTACTAGTGTTATAATCGTAATAATCACATCTGTAACAAAAGCAATAAGCAAAACTAAACTAATCGTAATTAAAAGCCATTCTGGCATAGAAAGATATATATGCACTAAAAAGGGTGATATCACATAAAGACAAAAAAATCCTCCAATTCCAAAGAGGAAAGAATTCTCAAGGCAAACTCTACCACAGATATTAAACTTTTTATCACTGTAATCCCACCAACGAGATCCAAATATCTTTTCTAATATCAAACTTGTAAAGTATTCCATTACAGTAGAAATAAATGCTCCCATGACAAAAACAACAAAGGGATCTTCCCTATATCTTACAAGCAATAACGTAATGATGATACAACTAAATCCATAAATAGGCAAATAAGGCCCTAAACAAAATCCCCTATTTAAAACTAATTTATGTTCATTTAAAGAACAACTAATTACTTCTACAAGATATCCTAAAAAAGAATAAGATAAAAAAATCAAAAACCAAAGACAAAATAAATACAACCTACTTCACTCCTTAGTGTACATGAATAAATAAAGTAATGACTAATAATAAAATTCCCGTAATAAAACCAGCTACAGTAACTTTTTTATTAGATGTTTTTATAATTCTTGGATATAATTCCATCACTACTATATAGCATAACATACCTAAAGTAAGTGCTAATAAAGATCCCATTACAATATCGTTCACATCACTAATATTAAAACAATATGGTATTAAACCGCCAATAAAACTAGATATAATAAAAAGAATTAAATAAAATATATAAGAACGATGTTTTGTATGACTTTGATAAAAGGTACTACTAATAACCATTCCTAAAGGAATATTATGAAGACCTACTCCAAGACTCATCATAATACCGAGTGAAATATCGCTACTAGCGGCAATAAAAATAGCCATCCCTTCAATAATATTATGAAGTACTAAAGCAAAAGTTGTTAAAGTACCAATATGAGCAATATTATCCTCCATTTCTGTTTTCGTCATTTTATTATGTTGATGTTTTGGAACAAAAGAATCCAATATTTTAAATAGTAAGAAACCCACCATAGAGAAAATAAGAAATAAAAAGATATATTTCATAGTCAAGTGCTCTATCGTTTCTGGTAATAAATCTGTTAAAATCAGCATGACAATAATACCAAAAGCCATAGCTAGAATAAAATCCATTACTTTAGATTTCTTATTAAGGAAAAAGGCTAAAATTACTCCAATTAAGATGAAAATTCCTAAAAGAAAAGTTAATAGTAAAGCAATATTACGTCCATTCACAGTGTATCACTCCTAAAACAAAACGGTTATTAAAACAACAATTGCTAAAATAATACGATAAATCATAAAGATTTTGAAATCATGTTTACGCAAATATTTTAACAAAAACTTAATACATAATAAGCCAATAATAAAAGATACTAAAATACCTAAAATGAAAATTAATGGTTCACTAGCAATAATAGAAATAGTAGATGATTTAAATAGTTGTATAACACATGCTCCTAAAACAACTGGTGCTGATAAGTAAAACGAAAATTTAGCAGCATCAGCACGATTTACTTTAGCAACTCTTGCAGCAGTTATAGTAGTACCACTGCGACTAAAGCCTGGAATAAGAGCAAAAACTTGGGCACAACCAATTAAAAAAGCCTCTTTAAAATTAATTTCTTTTACTGTTTTTTCTTCTTTACTCTTCTTATCGACTACATAAATAACAATACCCATAAAAATAAGGGCAAAGGCAATTAAAACATAATTAGTCCTAATCATATCTTCAATGACATCTTCAAATAGTACCCCAACAATTGCTGCTGGAATAGTTGCTACCACTAATTGCCAGAAAAGGCGTCCGTCTTTTTCTTTTGTGCCTTTTGTTAAGCCACTTGTAATCATTTTCCAAAAATCACTAAAAAAGAATACTAAAATAGCTAGTAGTGTTCCTAAATGTAGAGCTATATCAAAACATAAAGCTGTACTAGCAGTCATAGAACCAATTCCAAACACATCACGGAAAATAATCAAGTGTGCGCTTGATGAAATAGGTAAAAACTCCGCAATTCCCTGTATAAAGGCTAAAATAACAGTAGATATTATATCATTCACAATTTATCACTCCCACTTAATATGATTATAACAAAAAAATAAGTCTATGAAAACTTATTTTTGAAATCATTTAACACATTTTATTATTAATTACAAATAAAAAACTCCACTTAACTTCTGAAAGGGAGTTACTTTTAAACGAGCAATACAGTGTTCGTATTAATCTTTTATGGTGCGGGTAACAGGAGTTGAACCTGCACGTCATAGACACTAGATCCTAAGTCTAGCGCGTCTGCCAATTCCGCCATACCCGCATATGTTGGTGGACCCTGATGGACTCGAACCATCGACCGTCCGGTTATGAGCCGGATGCTCTAACCAACTGAGCTAAGGGTCCATTGCTTCTTAATAATATCATAAAAAAAAAGAGCTGACAACCCTTTTTTCAAAAAACATTTATTTGTTTAACATATTTAATAAATTAATCTTAAACATATCTTTTTCTGGATGTGATTTAGAAATCATGACACCTTTATAAGCTGATAATTCTGCACGATGTCCTTCATCTAAAATACCCTCTGGTGTAATATTAGTAAGTAATATTATATTCTTATCTAAATACACAGTATAATGAACACGTATTTCACCATGTACTTTAGCAAATAACTCATCAGTTGGTAATTTTAATTCATAATTTACTGTTTTTGCTTTTAAATCTTCACTTACTTTCTCACCTAAAAAATGACCTTTTCTAAGTTCTGGATAATATTCGAATGTTAACTTTTTATAAGCTAACATATTATACTTTCTAACAGAACGTTCTTTCTTTCTGAAATCATTTTCATCTAAATATTCAAATACATATGAATGATCCATAATCTTTCCCCCCTAAACTCTTTTACCCTGAAGTTGGCTTTATTATACAACAAAATTAACAAAATGTCAAATATTTTCTATTTTTGTAAGGGTTTCTTGCATAATAGAGTATAAATAGCAGGTAACTGGTAAGTGTAATTTATCTGTAATAATCGTTTTATAACCTCTTAATTGATCTAAATAAGCAGAATCTTTTACATTACTAAGCTTATAATCAATAATAATAGCATCTTTCTTACTTACCAGTAATAAATCTATGATTCCATGTCTTATTTTAGAACCATCCCGAGTCATAAATTCATATTCTTGATATACTTTATAATCTTTTATATTACTAAAAAGATCATTATGTAAAAAAGCAGATATTTTATTCTTTAATTTTTCATCATGAATAATTGGCATTTTTTTATTTTTAATGTCACATCGCTCTAAAATTTCATGAACTTTAGTTCCATATTCCAATAACTCTAATTCTTCTTGTGTTTTACTCTTTAAACTTGTTTTAGAAAATGTTTCGCTATTAAGATCTTCACTACTATATTGTGATGGTATTAGTACTTCTTCTTTTTCTTTGAAAGAAGTAATTTGACTATCTTTTTTTACTTCTAAATATGATTTTGTTATATGATCTATTTTATTAATTTCTTTTATATTATTTTGAAATAGAATACTAACACTTTTCATAATCTTATAAAAAGAATTATAACTATAGCGTATACTATTATCTACTAACTCCCCTACTTCTTCATAACTTTCAAATTGAGGAAGTACCAAAATCATTTTTTCTCTAGCTCTAGTTAAGGCTACATAAAGAAGTCTTATTCTTTCACTAATATCTTCTTGAGTCATTTTTTCTACTAATAAAGTACGAGTGATAATGTCACTTTCTTCATCAGGATCACTAATTACTATTCCAAAATCAGCATCGAATAATACTCGCTTTTTAGTATCATCATTATTAAATTTCTTAGTAAACCCCGCAAAATAGCATAATGGATATTCTAATCCCTTAGAAGTATGTATTGTCATAATCTTGACGCTAGATCCTTCTTTATAACGAATAGGAAGTCTAATTTCTAGGCCACTCGCTGTTAAATCTTTAAAATAGTTTGCTATTTCTTCAATAGTAAAGTTACTCTTTTCAAGGGAATGAATCAACTGGTAAAAATATTCTAGTCTAGCAGAATAATTATCTATCTGTCCCACAAGTGTTAATTTCTGTTCATAGTTTAGTTTTGTAATCATAGTTAAGAAATATTGACTAGGTGTCATAGTATCATAATCTACTATTACACTGGCAAAGTCTTGATAAAGATTACTTTTTTTTATATCACCATTTAATTCATTATAAATTTCTTCATCTGTTTTTTGATATAGAAAACTACGCGCTAAAGAAGTATAAGCTGTTTTAAACTCTGAATCTATAAGGTTATTTCTCATCTTAAAGGCCATAATAAAGATATTTTTAATCAAAAACAAGTCCATTTTCCCATTTGATGATTCATCTTTCCAAATAATAAGAGGAATACCTAAATATTCAAAAATCTGTTTATATCTAACAAAATCGGTAGATCTATCTAATAAAATAACGATATCACTATATTCTAGTTTTCTTAATTTATTTTCATCTTTATCAAAGACAAAATAATTACTATTCATTTTTTCTTTAATGTCATTCGCAATAATAAAGGCTTCTTTCTCAACAGTGGTATATTCTTTATCTTGATCATCATAACTTAATATCTCTAGCTTACAAGGAGTTTCTACTTTAGCTTCATTCTCATAAACTTGATTACCAAATACCATCGCATGCCCATCAGTATAAGTTGCTCCTCCTAACGGACTATCCATAACATGACTAAAAATAGTATTAATGTCAGCTAATACTTCTTTCCTACTACGAAAGTTCTTAACAAGATCAATTACCATTCCATCATCATGTTGTTTATAACGATCATATTTATCCTTAAAAATCAAAGGATTAGCATTACGAAAACGATAAATAGATTGTTTTATATCTCCTACCATATAAACATTATGTTTAGCTATATAACTGATAAAACACTCTTGAATATCATTCGTATCTTGATATTCATCAATTAAAATTTCTTGAAATGAATCTCTTAACTCATTTCTTACTTCTTCAAAATCTCGTACTAACTCTATTGCCATCTTTTCAATATCTAAAAAAGTATAATACTGCTTTTCTTCTTTATATGCCTTTATTTTTTGATTTAATCTTGTAATACACTCTATAATAAATTCTGCTAACTCCTTGGTTGAAAATAACTTCTCATAAATCTCTTTTTCATCTTGATAAGAAAAATAACTATGAATTTCTTTTAACATCTTAGCTAATTTTGTCTTACTAGTCTTTAACTCTTCACTACTATTCTTTGGTAAATTAGGTAAAGCACTAGGTAATTTTTCTTTTCTTTTTTGATATTCTTGTTCACTAAAGAAAGGATCTAACAAAACATGTAGCTTTTCCTGAAACTTTCCTTCACTATAAGATAATACAATTTGATATTCTTCTTCTAAAGCATTTATTTTTTGATCTAATACTTGATTATATAATGTTATATAATGATTTAAATTAGAAGGAGAATAATACCAATCCATATACTTTTCTATATATTCATCACGATTTAATAATAAATCCATCTTATCATCTAATTCTAAAATAATATTTTTTAAAGACTTATCATCTTTTAAACATAATAAATGGATCATCTTTTCAAAATTAGGAGTAGGATTTTGATAATATTCTAAAAAAAGTTCATCAATTAATTTTTGCTTTGCAAGTTGTAAAACAGAATTTTCAGCAATCGTAATATTAGAAGATACATGCAAAAAGTCAGCATATTTCCGTACTACTGATAGAGAAAAAGAATCAAAAGTAGTAATATAGCTATTATCCATCAATAATAATTCTTCTTGGAAATTTTCCTTCATTAATTTCTGTCTAATTCTCGCTTGCATTTCCATAGCTGCTTTATTAGTAAAGGTTAAGATTAATAACTGATTAATATGAATTCCCTGTTTTACTTTTCGTAATACTCTTTCTGTCAATACAGCTGTTTTACCACTACCAGCTCCAGCACTAACTAATACATTAAAGCCTTCTACATCAATAGCTTGTTGCTGTTCAGGAGTAAATTTAGGCATCTTCTTCACCTTCTTCTTTTTCTAGATATACATAATCATTTGCTTCATAAAAACAAAGCTCATAAAAAGGACAATTCTCACAACTAATATTTTTTTGATTAACTATTTTAGGTTGTATCATAAATTTACTATTTAGAATATCGTCTTTAAACTCTTTTATTTTATGATCTACCATTTCAACCATCATATCTTTTTCCTTATTAGTAAATGTCTTCATACGACTACTAATAGTATTTTGTTTCGTAAAAGATAGTCCTTTAATTAGTTCACTATGTTGATAATTTTCATCTAAAAGACTTAAAGATTCTTCATCATTAGAAACAATTCCAAACAACTTCAAGTTTTTATCTTTATCTTGTAAATCTTTTATAGATGGTAATAAAGGTTGATAAAACAAGCCACTACAAAAAGAATTAGAAAATAATTTACTCTTTTCTACTAAGTATAGATAAAAAGGTAATTGCATATAAAGTCCATCTTTTAAATAATCTAATATTAATTTTACATTTCCTGTTTTATAATCAACAATAGCATAATAAGTAATACCATTCACTGTATGATAAAACAATTTATCAATAATCCCTTTTATCTTAATAGAGGAATCTGTAATTTCTATTTTCTTTTCTAAGTATCTATTAGTTAAAAGTGTACTTTCTTCTTTTTCTTTAATAGTCTTAATAATTTCTTTTAATTCTTCTTTTAATTTAACCATCAAGAATTGTTCTCTTACATCTAACTCTTCTATATCTACATACTGTTGATAAATTTTCTCAAAATCAAAATTACTATCATACATATGAAGCAAGACTCCATGATAAATATTACCTAGTTTCTGATTAAAGGTTTTTATAAATTCTGATAAATTTAATACGTATTTGACATAATATCGGAAAGGACATAAAGCATAATCATTCAAGTTAGTATAAGAAAAAACTAATGGCTTTAGAGGAACAGAAAATTCTTTAAATTGATGATCATACGAACGATAACTATCTTCTATTTCTTTTGTAAATATTTGTTTTAAGTCTTTATTTTGTTCATGATAAGTATAATAATAATCAAGAAAAGAAGTAGCCATATATCTATTATAATCTTTACTATAACAATATTTAGCTTTTTCTCCTTCTTCTACTTTTATATTATCTTCACTAATATAACTACTAGGATTAAAAGTAGATTGTAAAGAGGTATCTATATAAGATAGAAAAAGATGTTTTACACTAGTTAAGGCAAGCTTAGTAATCTTTTTGTTTTTTATATTCTTCTCAGTAGAAGTTAAGAGTCCTAATTCTTGTTTTTCTCTATCACTAAAGTATTCTTCATCTTTATAAGTCTTTGGAATTCTTCCTTGATTAAAGCCTAACACAAAAAGATAATCATCTTCTTCCAAATAGTTAGGAATAGTAATTGTTTCTTCACAAATAGAAACTGCATCTTTCTTTTTTATAACTTTAAAAGATGTATTTTCTAATTCTTGTGCTAATAATAATGAGTAATAAGGACTATCTTTAGCATAAAGAAGTCTTTCATTAATAGAAAGTAAAGTTTGTTTATACTTATCGTCTAATTCTTCAATAATTGTTTGATCTAACAAGTAATTATGACCAATAGTAGTTTCTAATAAGCTAAAATGAAAGTTTAAGTTCAAAGGAATATCAAACTTTTGAAAGATTGTATATAAAAGATAATGATAAGACTCATCAATACCCGCTAAAAAGATATGATCATAACGAATTCCTTGATAATTTAAATCTCTGATCTGGCTTGCAATAGCTGTTATTTCTTCACGCATAGTTTCATAATGAGAGCAAAAAGGAAAAGGATATTCTTGTTCCACACTAGAATATATATTAGCATGTACTTCTTCTAACATTTTTTCTTCGTATGGCTCTAAAAAAGGATAACCCATAACAATTACTTTTTTAGTAGTAATATATTCATGAAAAGAAGAGTCATATTCAAGTAAATTATGTTCTTCTAATTCTTTTTTTATTTTTTGTAAACGAATTGCTTTAGACGTTTTATAGGTCTTATTATCATCAACAGCATAAATTTTTTTTAATATTTCATCAATAACATCTAATGAATCTTGATACTTCTCTAATAAATATAGCTTAGCTTCTTTCTTTATTTTAAATAAATATTTTTCTTTAAAAGAATTTAAATCATCAAATAAAATATTATAAATTGTATCATAACTACTAAGTTCTAATAAAATCTTTTCTTTCAATTTTTGAGGAATAATAAAATAAATATTATCAGCAAGATATTCTTTCATCTTTTCCTCCTTCTATTAACATAATCTTTTTCATATAACCAATATCAATATATAATACATTTGTTTGGAAGTCAATCTTATTTTGAACATAACAAAAAGAACTAACTATATTATATAGTCACTTCTCTTCTATTTATTATTTATTTTCTAATGTTTTAGATCTTTTTCTATAGTATAAATATAAAATGGTTGCCATTACTAAGACTATAGCTAAGCTTATTGCTATATAAGTACTACTAATAGTGATAGGATTCTTGATTACTGTTACTTCTATTTCATAAGTTGTTCCATCTTCTCCTACTCCTCTTATCGTTGTTATTCCTTCTTTTATTCCTAGAATTTTACCATCTTCTATTTTAGCTATACTTTCATTTTCACTAGTCCAAGTGATATTACCACTTAGATCTACTGTTTCTGTAAAAGCACTATTATCATCTACACTACTTCCTTCTTCTATTGTTACTTTTCCTTTATAACTATTCTTTTTAGCTTCTACCAAAATATACGGATTATCACTCGTTCCATCTCCTACTAGTGTCATTCCTTCTGTTGATAGATTGATGACAGGACGGATACTAGGATTTTCTACAATA
>CAJFVY010000036.1 GCA_904420615.1 uncultured Bacilli bacterium
GATTATGAAATCATCAGAAGCAGAGGCTGTAAAATTATTTGCAAATACATACCTAGCATTAAGAATTGCTTTCTTTAATGAACTTGACACTTTTGCAGAGTCTAAAAATTTAGATTCAAAAAATATTATTGATGGTATATCATTGGATAGTAGAATAGGTAATTATTATAATAATCCATCGTTTGGATATGGTGGATATTGCTTGCCGAAAGACACTAAGCAATTAAAATCAAATTATAATAATATTCCAGAAGATTTAATAAGTGCAATAATTAACAGCAATGAAACGAGAAAAAAATATATAAGTGAGTCCATACTAAAGCATAATCCAAGAGTAATTGGTATATATAGATTAATTATGAAAAAAGATTCTACTAATTTTAGAGAGAGTGCAATATTAGATATTATAAAAGAAATTAATAAAAAAAGTAATAAAGTAAAAATAATAATTTATGAACCATTATTAAACATTAACTCTTTTAATGGCTTTGAAGTTGTAAATGATTTTAATATTTTTCAAGAACAAGCAGATGTTATTGTAGCAAATAGAGTAGATGAAAAATTAAAAAATAATAAAAAAGTTTATACTCGTGATATATATAATATTAATTGAAATTTTAAATCAATATTGAAAATCAAAAATTTATTTTTGATTCTGTTGTTTTACCATATGATTAATCAATGGATACTTTATAATGTTTCGCAAATTCAATCAAGGCATAAGTGTGAATATACATTTTTCCTAATTCACATTTAGAATAATTTGATTAATATAAATTAATAGTGTTAGCAACCTTGTCTTGAGTGTGTTTGTTGTTATTTCTTATTTCCTTTAAATTGTTAAAAAAGTATTATGTTATAATATGTATTTTAATTGGTGTTAGAGTAAGAGGAGAACATGGACAGAATTTTAAAATAATGTGTCGCAATTTTGTCGCGAAAATTAAAATATTTTATTTAAATAAATTTGAATTTTGCATTAATATTTAAAAACGAAATTTGAAAAAAGATACATTTTTTTAAGAAAACATAAGACTTTTGAAAAAAACAAGAAACATTTGAAATTTAGACTAATCGCCTCCTAAGCAATAGGTCTTTGGTTCGGTTCCAATCGGGGACGCCATTTAGAAAATTTCTGTATTAGGACTTACCAATTGGTCTTGCGCTCAGTTCAAGATTGAGTGCTGTTATACAAAATAAAAAGTAGAACATAAAATCTACTTAGTTTAATAAAAATAATCATTCTATTTATTTTTGATTTTCATATATTAACCCTTTATAATATTTCCAGGCAATAACTCTAAAAGCTAGTTTATCAATTAAACTCTCATCGATTGTATCATTTTCTAGTGCTCTTTTAATAGAATTTATACTTTCTTCATAATCTGTGGTAATAATTAAATCATTTCCTGCTAAAACAGCTTTTACAGTGGCATCATCAATGCTAGACACTGCTCCCATCGCTAAATCATCCGTAATAATAATACCAGTAAAGCCCAGCTCATTTCTTAATAAATTATGAACGCTAGGAGAAAGAGAAGCAGGATTAGTAGCATCAATATTAGTTACAGTATTATGACTTATAAGAATAGCTTCTGCCTTAGCTTCTATTCCTGCTTCAAAAGGTGGCAAATCATTTTTAACAATTTCTTCGTATGTTCTATTATCCACTACTGTTCCCGTATGAGTATCAGCATTATTGCCATAACCAGGGAAATGTTTTAGTGTATAGGAAACTCCTAAACCCTTACTTGCAGAAATAACCGTTTTTGCATAAGTAGATGTTAATTCAGTATCTTCACCCAAAGCTCTCTTATACATATAATCACTAGGATTAGTAGATACATCAACAACTGGTGCTAGGTTTAAATTAATTCCAAGATTAGCTAATAATAGACTTTTTTTAATTGTATCTTCCTTAATTGCTTCAAATCCGCCAGATGTGTATAATTCCCGAGGAGATTTAAACTTTTCACTAGCAAGGTTTGGATTACTACTAACTCTTACTACTGTTCCTCCTTCTTCATCCACTGCAGTTAAGATTGGAATCTTAGCAACATTTTGTAACTCATTCATCATCTTTTTTACTTCATTAGTTGTTTTATTACTAAAATCTTTTTCAAAAAATACATAACCACCAAATTGATATTTCTCTAGTATTGATATAGGATTATTATCTGGATATCTAACTAATAATAGTTGTGCTATTTTCTCATCTATAGTCATGTTTTCTAACTTATCATAAGCAAAGCGATAATAATCTTTAAAAATACCATTATCTTGCCATTCCACAGGAATTCCATCATCTGTTTTATCTACCGCAATAGTATTATATCCTAATACATCATTGTCCTGTAAAGTCTTATTTTTATCTAAGGAACCTTTATAATTAATTTCTATAACATCACCAGGCACTAAATTATTATCAGCAACATTAAACATGTAAATGATGTGATTACTATCTTGAACTGTTAAAATATCAGTATCTAAACTCATCACCGTAGCAGTCATTGTATTTTCTGTTTTTTCTTCTATATTATCATTATTTCGTTTATTATAGAAAGAAATAATTGTTATACTACCTAAAACAATAAAAATACCAATGATAGAAAGCACTGTAATTATTTTTTTATTCATTATTTTCACCCCGTCATCAATAATATTATATACTTGAATATTAATATTATGATAAATATTATATTTACTATAAGATAAAATTAATTATAGTATTAAAAAGAATAACAGAAAGTTTTAGTATCTATATAGATGTGGACGATTCTTAATCTAAAAGACTTGGTATTATGTTTCTTATACAATTTTTATAGCTCACTAGTCAGAAGATAAGAATAATTAATAAAGGGGTAAATCCATTTTAATTGTAAATATTACATATTTAGACTGATGTCGTTTAAATAAAGATTATTTCTAGAATATTTTATATTGGGAGGTGATCTTAATGTTACGAGGAATTGATATTAGTCATCATCAACAAGGAATTAATATTGGTGCATTAGATATAGATTTTGTTATTATAAAAGCTACAGAAGGAAATGGTTATAAAGATGATATGTGTGATAGTTTTGTAGAACAGAGTAAAGCTAGTGGTAAGAAGATAGGACTTTATCATTTTGCAAGGCCAGATCTTGGAAATACTGCAGTAAGTGAAGCAGATTGGTTTATAAAAGAAACTAGAGAGTACCAAAAAGAAGCTATTTTTGTTTTAGATTGGGAAAGTGGTAATCTAGGTAATGTTGCTTGGGCTAAGGCTTGGCTTGATCGAGTTTACGAAGTAACTAGAATAAAGCCATTAATATATATGAGTGAAAGTCCTGCGAATAGTTATGATTGGTCTAGTGTAGCGAATGCAGATTATGGAGTATGGATAGCAAAATATGGTGTTAATAATGGACAAGCAAATGGAAGCCCAATAGCTAAGAATTGGCCATTTATTACATTGTGGCAGTATACATCTGTTGGTAGAATAAATGGTTATGATGGTAATTTAGACTTAGATTACTTTTATGGTGATAGAAAAGCTTGGGATAAATATGCTTTAGCAGATAGTACTTCACAAGAAAATAATAATGGTGATCAAATCTTATACAAGGGAAGTAAAGTAAAATTTAATGGTATTTTTACAGTAGATGAAATTAATATTAAAAGTAATTTATTTGCTAGCAAAGATTTAACTGGCGGTATTACTAAGAATTATCATTGGTTTAGTTCTACACCATTTACTCATGTAAATGATAAAGGAGAAGTATTACCTAGTCAAATAATCAAAAAGGGTAGTAAAGTAATAAATAATAATATTTATGAAGTCTTAGCAGTAGATGTTGCGACTGATTCTGCTAAGTTAAATATTAATGGACGTAAAAATTGGGTAAAATCTAGTGTGCTCTATGAATTTAGTGATCAATAATAGAATATTTTTCTTGATTCTTTAAAGAGGATATATCAAAGACTTTAAAATGAAGAATAGAAAAAGATAGAAATAATACTACCAAAGATAGTAAAATAACGTTATAATAACTATATGATTTGGA
>CAJFVY010000037.1 GCA_904420615.1 uncultured Bacilli bacterium
AAACGAGCTAATAATTTGACTAGTAATACGTTACAAATTGGACAAGTACTAACAATACCAGGTCAAACAACAACACCACCGACGGGCAATGTGACATATACCGTAAAACGTGGAGATAGTCTGTGGAGTATCGCTAGCCAATATGGAGTTAGTGTAAATGCTCTTAGAACTGCTAATAACCTAACAACTGATACATTACAAATTGGTCAAGTATTGGTTATTCCAGGACAAGGTAATACTACTCCGGAGAATATTACTTATACGGTAAAAAGTGGAGATAGCCTATGGAGTATCGCTAATACATATAACACAACAGTAGATGAACTAAAGAGATTAAATAATTTAACAACAAATTTATTATCTATTGGTCAACAATTAATTATTCCTACTAATTAAAGAGTAAAAAGTTGTAAAACTCGTTGCAATTACAATGGTTTCATGCTATTCTTAATATGTAAGCATGGTATTGCTTAAAATAAATAGGAGGTATTAATAACAATGAAAAAAGTAGAATTAGTTGAAGCTGTAGCTGAACAAACTGGTTTAACTAAAGCTGATGCAACTCGTGCTATTGATGCTACATTTGCCAGCATTACAGAAGCTCTAGCTAAAGGAGATAAAGTTCCACTAGTTGGATTCGGAACATTCGCTGTATCAAAAAGAGAAGCACGTGAAGGACGTAATCCAAGAACAGGTGAAACAGTTCAAATCGCTGCTAGAAATGCTGTATCATTCAAAGCTGGTTCAGCTCTAAAAGACGCAGTAAATTAATAGAAAGCCGAAAGGCTTTTTTTCTATAGTGTAAAGATTTAAAATTTATTTATTTAAATAATATATTATATAAGACAAAATCATAAATTTTATAAGATTTTATGTTAAAATATAAATGGTGATAGATAATGTTTAAGGCAGCATTAAAAATATTAAAAGAAATTGAAAAACATGGTTATCAAGCTTATATAGTAGGCGGTTTTGTCCGTGACTATTTGTTAGGTATTGAATCTAATGATATCGATATTACTACGTCAGCTACACCAAAAGAAATAAAAGAAATATTTGCTGATGCATGTCTTCCTCAAAATGCCTATGGTTCTGTAACGATTATTTATAAACATATTAATTTTGAAATTACTACTTTTAGACGGGAAGCAAATTATCAGGATAATAGAAGACCAAGTACTGTTATTTATGTTCATCAATTAGAAGTTGATTTAAGGAGAAGAGACTTTACAATCAATGCTATATGTATGGACCGCAATAGAAATATAATTGATCCATTAAATGGTAGAAAAGACTTAAAATTGCATCTTATTAATACTATAAATGATGCTCAGCAAAGTTTTCAAGATGATGCACTTAGAATTTTAAGAGCAATTCGCTTTGCAACTATTCTTGACTTTTCGTTAAGTAATGAAGTAAAAGAAGCTATCTTACAGACGAAATACTTACTTAAAAATATTTCATATGATAGGAAAAAAAGTGAATTAAATAGAATATTTGGTAGTTTAAACATTTTGAAAGGAATAAAGATGATTAGTGACCTTGGCCTTGAGGAACCATTAGAGTTACAAAATTTATCTAAAGTAAAACCATGTAGTCAAATTATTGGTATTTGGGCTATGCTAAATGTTGATGATATTTATCCTTTCAGTAGAAATGAAAAAACTCAAATGGAAGAAATTAGAAAAGTATTACTTGAAGATCCTTTAAATCCTATGACGTTATATCATTATGGATTATATTCTTGTATTGTTGCTGGAGAACTACTTGGTATTTCTAAGAAAAAAGTAAATAAGGTATATTCTAAATTAGCAATACATAAACGTAGCGATTTAAAAATTACAACTGATGATATTTTAAAAACATTAGAAATTGAGGCTGGACCAGTATTGAATCAAATTTATAAAGAATTAGAAACATTAGTAGTCTTAAATAAAATTTCTAATACTAAAAATAATTTAATTCGTGCCTGTAAGATAATTTATGATAAAATTACAAAGGGGGAAAAATAAATATGAATAAAAATGCATTATTAAGTTTTGTAAAGCAAAAAACAATTTTAGTACCAATATTTCTTTATCAAAATTATAAGAAATTAGGTCTAACATTAGAAGAAATGCTATTTATGATGTATTTAAATGGACAAGGACAAAATATTATATTTGATCCTCAGGAAATATCTAGTGATTTAAACATGACTACGATTGATATTATGCAACTTATTTCTAATTTAACAGATAAAAAAATATTGGAAGTAAAGGCTAGTAAGAATGATAAAGGAATTGTAGAAGAAAAAATTTATCTAGATGGATTTTATACTAAGTATAGTTTATTAATCATGGAAACATTAACTGAAAACAATAGTAATGAGATAGATACCAGTATTTTTAATGATATTGAAAAAGAGTTTGGTAGAACACTTAGTCCTAGTGAGTTAGAAGTCATTAAAGCTTGGACTGCTAATTTTAAAAGTGAATTAATTTTAGAAGCAGTAAAAGAAGCAACTTTAAATGGTGTATCAAATATTAGATATATTGATAAAATACTGTATGATTGGGATAAAAAAGGAATTAAAACAAAAGAAGATGTACTCAATATGTTAAATAATCGTAAGAAAGAAAATGAACCAGTTGAAGTGTTTGATTATGATTGGTTCGATGAGGATGAAGATGACTTCGAATAATCTTAAGATAGCTGAGTATTTAGATGAATTATTTCCTAATCCCCAATGTGAATTAATTTATCATAAAGATTATGAATTATTAATCGCCATTGTTTTGAGTGCTCAATCTACTGATAAAAGAGTTAATTCAGTAACTCCTATTTTATTTCATAAATATAAAAATTTAACTGAGTTAAGTAATGCTGATATATCGGATTTAGAAAAGATATTACGTCCTATTGGATCTTATCATAAAAAAGCTGTTTATGTTCGTGAAATTGCAAGAACTGTTTTAAATGATTATCAGGGCGAAGTTCCTATTAATAGAAAGAAATTAGAGGCATTACCAGGAGTAGGTAGAAAAACAGTTAATGTCCTTTTTAGCGAATATTATCACTTACCAGCATTTGCAGTAGATACACATGTAAATCGAGTTAGTAAAAGGTTATATTTAGCTAAAGATGCTGATTCTGTACTACAAGTAGAACAAAAGTTAAAACGAAAGTTTCCTAGGGATACTTGGAGCAAACGACATTTACAAATGGTTCTTTTTGGTAGATATTATTGTACTGCAAAGAATCCAAAGTGCGATATTTGTAAATTAAAATCTATTTGTCGCGTTCATAGTAAAAAGAAACCTAATCACATTGAAGTGTGACTAGGTTTTCTTTTTTATTATTTAATTATGGATTAGAAGGATCACTACCAGTTTCTTCTCCACCAGTATCTGGATCAGTTGGACTAGTACTTGATGTAATCGTAACTCTGATTGTTTGAGTCTCTTTTGTTTCACCGTCATAGGTAAAACGATATTTCAAATTATAAGTACCAGGTGTAGAAAGAGTAGTAGTAGTAAGAGGATAATTAGTATTACTACTATCTGTAATACTTATTATTTCCCAATTACTAGTATTAGAAGTTACATCTTCATCATTATTATAAACTGTAACATAATTCTTAATACTGTTAATATTAAAACTTTCTACATTAATACTTTGTGCTGTAATTCGTAATGAATTAGAACTACTTTTCTTTAATTCGAATGTAGCAGCATCACTTTGCATGCCATCATAACTTCGATATGTAGCAACGACTCGATAAGTACCATATGGATCACTTTCATTATTAATAGTGTAGCTAGTATTTGTTGTGAATCCTAATAAAGTATTATTGAAGTATACATTATATCCAAAATCTCCATAAGCATTATTATTAGCACTTGGAGTTACAGCATTCCATGTAATTTTAACAGTATTATTATTATAAGTTACATTTAAATTAGTTGGTGTGCTAAGTTTGCTAGATGTAGATGAATGAGTACTAGTTGGTTCATATCCTTTTTTGAAATATTCATATACAACACTACCAGTATATCCATCAGGTGCTACTACAGCAGGATTACTTCCTGAAATAATTGGAAGTCTAACAACACTATCAGGCATTGTAAATTCTTTTTTATCTTGTTCAAATACGCCATTAGCGATAGCTGTAAACAAACGATCACGTTGAACAGTACCAGATAGATTATGACAATAATAGCCTTGGGATACTAAATCTGCTGTCGTTTTTTCATATCCATACCACATAGCAATTACAGTATCAGTTGTATATCCAACGACCCATGAATCACGAATAGCATCATCACTCATGCCTAAGCGTTCTCTAGTATCTGCATCAAAGTTAGTTGTACCAGTTTTCATTGCTACATTTGGCATATCGCCACCGCCAGTGATAGTTACATCATCTAAGATGCTCGTAATCATATAAGCAGTGGCATCACTCATTACTTGGCGTCTAACAGCTTCATGTTCTTCTTCTTCGCCGCTATCACGATAAACAATTTTTTGAACAGCATAAGGCTCATTATAATAACCACCATTTGAGAAAGCAGCATAGGCAGCGGCCATATCAAGCGAATTAACTCCAGTAAATGCTCCTAAAGCATGAGCTTCATGAATGGTATTATTTTCTATTTCTGGTTCAATTCCTAAGCCTGTAACAAATTCAATAATTTTACTCTTATCAACTTGCTGGAAAGCTTTTAAAGCTGGAATATTTCTTGAAAGGGATAATGCTCTTCGAATTGATATAGCTCCCATAAAAGTACCATCCCAGTTGTTGATAGCTTGACCACTACTATAAGAATATGGTTCATCAACAAATAAACGATAACTTCCATCATCATTATATCCATATGTAGAAGCATTATTATATTCAATTAATGGCCCATAATCGAATAATGGTTTAGCAGTTGATCCTGGTTGACGTCTAATATCTTCACTAGTTGCAAAGTTTAAGGTATTAGCAGCTGTCTTATTACGTCCAGCTCCTACAGCCAGAATAGCGCCAGTATCACTATCTAGAACTGTAACACCACTTTGAATCACATCATTTACCCAACTATATGTTGTACCGTTCATGACATCATTTAAAGCTCTTTGTTTATCAGTATCTAAATTAGTATAAATATCAAGTCCACCATTATATGGATTAACATCCCAATTTTCTTCTACTTCAGATACCACAGTATCAATATAACCTTGCCATTCACTAATACCACTAGAAGCTTCTTCATTGTAATTTACTAAATCTGCAATATCGATACTACTAGCAATTTCTCTTTCTTCTTTCGTGATGTAACCATGTCTTTCCATTAAATAAAGAACAGTATTTCTTCTTCTTGTGACAGCTTCAATATTTTGTTCATTTGTTGGTTTATATAAGTTTGGTGATTGAAACATTCCTGCTAAAATTGCTGCTTCTGATAAATTCAAATCACCAACATCTTTATTGAAGTATACTTTAGCTGCTTGACTAACTCCATAAACGTTCCCACCCATTAAATGGTTGTTAACATAAAATTCAAGTATTTGTTCCTTAGTATAATTCTTTTCAAGCTTGAATACAGCAAGATAAATATCTGTGAATTTTCTTACAATACTTGTTTCACGTGATGTAAAGGAATTTTTTATTACTTGCATGGATAATGTAGACGCACCACCGGCATCACTATTTCCTAAAACTTGTCCTATTGCTGCTACTAAGAAACGAGAGGTATCTAATCCATTATGCTGGAAGAATCTTGAATCTTCAGTAGCAATAATCGCATCAATTAGGACTTCTGGTAATTCATCATAAGATACTTTTTCACGCATTTCTGTTCCTAATTCTTCCACTACATTACCATTAATATCAAAAATGCGTGTCGGTTCCGTTGTATTTAATTGCTCTTCATTAAATTCTGGGGCATTTAAAACTACATAAACAATAAAAGCAATTCCCGCTAGCATTATTAAAATACCAAGTGATAAAATAATAATTAAAAAAATACGTAGTTTTTTCTTTTTCTTAGGATTATTTTTAGACTTTTCAAAAGCATAAGCCATACCCATAATAATTAAAATTCCAACTCCAAGGAATATAGTTAATAGAGTATCTAAGAAAAGATAAGCTAAGACCATTAAGATTAAAAATACAATTAAGAATTTTACAATAGGTCTTTTCATAATTGGTGTTTTTGTTTTCACTGTACTTTTTTTCTTTTTTGTAACAGTACCCTTTTTATTTTTCTTCATAATTAACCTCCAATAAATTTTGAACTATTTGCAAATAATCTAATCTAGGACTAAGTTTTTCCTTAATTAAATATCCATTTTTAGAAAAATAATCATAAGGAATTGATTTTCTAGAAGAATTATTTAAATATTCTAACAAAGATGTTGCGGGTAATAAAAATGTTTGATTTAATTTAGTAAATCTAGCAATAATAAACCCAATTCCACCATGTCTTATGATATGGTTTAGATGCGCAATTTGGTGGGGATGAATATTAGCAAGAGGGAAAGATGTTTTTATATTTGTTTCCTTTGCTTCAAAATCAATATATTTACCTTTATAAATGCCATTATAATCAGTAGTTGAGGGTTCCATAAAAAAGGCTTCTTTTATTTTTGCTTTTTTTCTTTCTGGATAATCAACTTTTGTAATTTTGATTGGTGTTGGCTTTTTATATATATATGCAATATCATGTTCCCGATAATAAAGATTAGATTCATTGATATCATCTTCTAAGGTCATACCACGATTACTATAATTAATAGTATTCTTGTGATTTTTTATTATCCCTTTGGGGTAATTCATCTTCGTCACCTGTAAACATTATACATGAAATGTAAAAAAAATACCATAGTTTTACAATAATTTATAGTTACTATACTTCTTTAAACTGTCAAAAATAGTATTTGTTTGTCGAATGAGTTGTTTTTTGAAAAAGTAATTTGTATGATAGCTTTGGTGATATTAAGATGAAAAGTCAAGAAGTTATTTATATTTTAAATCAAATGAATGATATGGTAAAAGAGATAAAACGTCAAAATAAAGTGGAACTTATTCTCAAACGATTGACAAAATTATAGTTATTTGCGAAAATATGAGTGTAAAGGGATTGGTGATAACATGTATCAGAATAAAATTTCACTTACACCACAAGATATTTTGGAAAAAGACTTTAAAATAGATACTCGCGGGTATCGTTTAAAAGAAGTGGACCAATTTTTAGATCAAATTATTTCTGATTATGAACAGTTTTATGCAATTATTGATAGCTTAGAAAAAGAAAAAGCTAATATGTTGAAAGAAATTATGTCTTTAAAGCAAGAATTGCGTAATGCATCTATGAATGTGGAAATGGCAAGACAAAGTGCAGATACTACAGAGATAAGTAATCTTGATATTTTAAGAAGATTAAGTCAACTTGAAAAAGCTGTTTATGGAAAGAATGAAGAATAATAAATATTCGGGCAAGTGCTGAGAAAAAGCAATTTTTCTTAGAGGAAAGTCCATGCTCGCACAATCTGAGATGATTGTAGTGTTCGTGCTTAGGGAAAAAATAACCTAAGGTAGATAATTTATCTAACGGCTAAAATACATCTAAAAGATTTTTCTCATGATGTATTTTATAACGTGCCACAGAGACGAGTTTCTGGGAAACTAGAAAGTGAAACGCGGTAAACCCCACGAGCGAGAAACTCAAATAATGGTAGAGGAGCTTCTTGATTAAGAAATGAATGAAAAAGAGGACTAATATAAATGATATTAGTAGATAGATACTTGCCACCTAGTAATAGGTACAGAACATGGCTTATATGAATATTTATTTTTGTATTGTGCGAGGTGAATATGAAAGAATTAGGTGAATACTTAAAAGATACAAGAAAAGAACATGGTGTTAGTTTAGAAGAAGCAGCAAGTGATTTACAACTTTCAGTAGAAGAATTAGAAAATATTGAAGATGGCAACACTAGAGCTTTTAAAGATATTTATCATATGCGACATCTCGTAAAAGATTATGCTAAATATTTAGGATTAGAACAAGATAAAGTTCAAGATGAGTTTAATGATTTTTTATTTGAAAAAACTTCTAAGATTTCTTTGACAGATATTATGGAGGCTCAACAGAAAAAAGAAGAAAAAACACCGGAAGTTAAAGAAATTAAATCACCATATACAAAAGATTATTCTAAAAGAATAAAAATATGGCCTATTGTAACTGCTGTTATATTATTAGCATTATTAATAACACTTATTATAATAATAATTAACATGTTTACAAGCAATAGAACTATTAATAGTGAATTAAAAGGAGTAATAAGATATGAATACACCGACAAAGTTAACATTTCTTAGAATTATTTTATCAATTGTTATGATTATTATTTTGCTATTTCCATTTTATGAAATAGGACTTGAGTTTCCGCGAATTTTAATAGGGGGAATTTATGTTAAGTTAGAATATTTTATAGCAGGAGGAATCTTTGTAATAGCTAGTTTAACAGATTTTCTTGATGGTTATTTGGCAAGAAAAAATCATCAAGTAACTGATCTTGGAAAAATGTTAGATGCTATAGCGGATAAGGTACTTGTTAATAGTGCTTTAATAATATTAGCAGTAAAAGGATTAATACCAGTTCTTATCCCAGTTGTCATTATTTTCCGTGATACAGTAGTAGATGCTGTTAAAATGGAAGCTGCAAGTAAAGGTACAGTAGTAGCGGCTATTATGAGTGGTAAAATAAAAACAGCAACGATGATGATAGGACTAGTATTGACATTCTTTTATAATTTACCATTTGAAATGTGGAATATTAGAGTGAATGATTTTCTTTTATACTTTGCTATGATTATGTCAATTATTTCTATGATTGAATATTTTAAAGCTAATTGGTCTTTAATTATGTCATCTACGAAAAAAAGTTAATTATTTAGAAACTGAAAATTTAGTTTTAATCATATATTGAAAATAAATTTTTGAAAGATAACTGATTTATAAAAATAAAAATCAGTTATCTTTTTTATCCAAAAAATAACAAACGATTGTTCGAAAAAGTACTTGACTTTTTGATTTCTTTTATTTAGAATGGAAATATGAGTTAGATTGC